>USEK01000090.1 GCA_900553705.1 uncultured Collinsella sp. | reverse complement strand
CGAGATTCCTCTACGTCTCGTGGGCTCGGAGATGTGTATAAGAGACAGATTCGAAGTCGTACATTGCATGACCTTTCAATGGGTTGCCGGATAAGCGGCAGCTGTTATTTGCCCGCGGTGGCGGTGCCGGATTGCGAAGGGGTGACGACCTTGAGCGGCTTTACGAGGGAATCCTCGTGCGAAGCCGGCGCGCCTATCTCTTCGTTTTTGGCCTTGGTTGACTCGGAGCGAGTGATTTCCTCATCGAGTGCATCGATGTCGGCGTCCTCGACCACGGCGTTGAGCGACTCAAAAACGCGGTTCTTGAGCAGCGCGGTGTGCACACCTTCCGTCAGGTCGTGAAGCTTCTTAAACGCACGCTCGAGCTTGGCATCGCGCTCGTCATCGGAGGTATCCATTCCGAGCATGCTCACGAGCACCTGCTCAAACATCGAGGACTCGCGGTTGGCGGAAGACACGTACTGACGCAGGTTGCGCGGCTCGATATGGAAGCGTGACAGCTCGGAGCAGTAACGGATGATCGGAAAATCGCGACCATCGACAAGCTCGCGATTCTGCGGACTCTTGATAATACGGATAAGGTCGTTCTCGGCGAGCGAGCGGATAAACGAAATCTCGACGCCCAACATATCGGGAATGGTCTCGATGGGATGCAGCTTTTGCTTAGTCTCCTTGGGCTCCGTCTTGAGCGGAACATCGGATAGCAAGCCCACCTCGTAGGCGAGCGTTGACAGGTCCGTGGCGTTTTCCAAGCGCTGCTTAATCACGTTGAGCGGCATGTAGCGGGTCTTCTGCAAGTGCAGGATGACCTCCAGGCGATCAACGTCCTCCTTGGAGTACTGACGGTATCCCTTAGGCGTACGATGAGGGGTAATGAGCCCCTCATCCTCTAGAAATCTAATTTTTGAGTTCGAAAGATCGGGGTATGCGCCTCGAAGTAGGTTGACGACTTGGCCGATACTCAGATAGTTGCGTTCGGCCATGCCCTACTCACCGGTTTCGATGCGCTCCGGCGTGCTCTCGTGGTAGATGAGCGTAAACGTACCGATCTGAACGGAAGAACCGTCGTGCAGCGGGGCTGCATTGACAATGGCACCGTCGACCCAGGTGCCATTGAGCGAGCCCAGGTCCTCGATGCGAGCGCCGAGGCCCTCGCGGATAATGCGCGCGTGGCTGCGCGAAACGGTCATGTCATTAAGGAAGATGCCGTTCGCGGGATCGCGGCCGATGGTGGTCACGTCGTCCTCGAGCTCAAAAGCGGCACCCGTCTGCGGACCCTTGACGATGGACAGAACGGGGGCGGTGATGCGCACGTTGGCCATGAGGTCGGGAACGGTGACGTCGCTTGAAGGCACGCGGAATACGCAGGTAGCGTCAGCAGTCTTATCATTCTGAGGCATATTGTTAACCATGTTGTCCATGACAACCCCTAACTTATCGCGGACGTGCCGCAAATAATGAACCGTACGTAATCATACCCCAACGAATCAGTCTTCGATTTCAGGGTTCAGAAAGTCGATGTCCTCGTCCTCGGGATGCGCGAGAGCCTGTTTAATGGCCACTCCGCCCTTAATGGAGTAGATGACAGCCGTGAGCATGGAGAAGATCACACCGCCATACACAAAGAAGATGCCGAGGGGCACCGAGCTTCCGTTGAGGCCCGGGAAGGCCGTAAGGGTTGAAGGCAAAAGGTGCAGGCCGTCAACAACGGGGAACCCGAGCAGCATGAGCGAGAAGCCGGTCATGAGCAGCGCAGTGGCAATCTTTCCCGGAAAGACGACGTCGATGGGGCGACGGTGATAATGACGTACGATAAGCGTGCCGATGCCCAGATAGATGTCGCGGCCAATAATGAGCACGCAGACCCAGATGGGCAGCTCTCCTCGGACCACCAGTCCAAGTACGCCGGTGAACAGCAGCGCACGGTCGCAAATGGGATCCATGACCTTGCCGAGCCACGAGACCGTCTTGGTCATGCGGGCGATCTGGCCGTCCATCCAGTCGGTGGAGGCGGCAACGGCGTAGATTGCGATGGCGATGACGCGGTTGTTATCCGTCACAAACAGGTACAGAAATACCAGGGTGAGGATCAGGCGCGTAAAGGTGATGAAATTGGAGATCGTAAAGATCTTATTCGACGGGTAATCGGAAGTGCCGATAAGCTCCTTTTTGATCTTCTTTTTGATGCCCACAGGACTCCCCCGCTGGTTAACGACAAAACTTTCGATACTATACCCGTTCCGGCGATGTCTATCCAGCGTAAGCATAGAGAGTCCAGACATGTGGAGAGCGCCTCTGGGCTGCGCTGGATTCTGCATTTGTGTACATCAGCCTCCAAAAGCGACATTTTTCGGCATCTTTGGTGGCTGGTGTACACGTTTTGATTCGGTGATTACATCGATCGGGAACGTTGTTGCTTTAAGCAAATGCGTGCGGGTCGAGAAGGGCTGGCTCCAAAAGAGCCCAACGGCCGTTACGGCTTCGTTAGAAACGCGCCTCACCATAGATGTTGAACCCGAAAGGTAAGGCGCGCGGGCACGGTGAATCGGCCCGCGTGCCCGGAAGAGAAAGGACGAACCCATGGGTTACATGCTCGAGACGCGCGGGCTCACCAAGCGCTTCGGCCGCGGCGACCAGGCGCAGGACGCCGTGGCCGACGTGAGCCTTCATATCCGCGAGGGCGAGGTGTACGGGCTGCTCGGTCCCAACGGAGCCGGCAAGTCGACAACGCTCAAGATGATCTGCGGGATGCTGCGGCCGACGGCCGGGGAGATCCTCTTTGCCGGGCACGCCTGGCGCCGCGAGGACCTCTACGCAATCGGCAGCCTCATCGAGGAGGCGCCGCTCTACCCCAACCTCACCGCGCGCGAGAACCTGCGCGTGCGCACCACGCTGCTGGGCCTTCCCGAGAGCCGCATAGATGAGGTACTCGCCGCCGTGGACCTCGCGGACACCGGGAAGAAGCGCGCCGGGCGCTTCTCGATGGGCATGCGGCAGCGCCTGGGGCTCGCGCTGGCGCTTATCGCCCGGCCACGCCTGCTCGTGCTCGACGAGCCCACCAACGGCCTCGACCCCATCGGCATCGAGGAACTGCGCGACCAGATCCGCGGCTTCGCGGCGGCGGGTACGACGGTGATCGTCTCGAGCCAAATCCTCTCCGAGGTGCAGCAGATGGCAGACACCATCGGCATCATCTGCGGGGGGCGCCTCGCCTACGAGGATGCGCTTCGGCCCGGGCAGGACCTCGAGGAACTCTTCATGAGCTTCTGCCGGGAAGGGCGACGAGCACGCGGGGAGGTGGCGGCATGACGGGCGAGAAAGGCGGCCTGCTCGCGGGCCTGCGCGCCGAGGCCCTGAAGTCGCGCCACGCGGCACCGGTTCGCCTGGCCGTGCTCATGGCGCTGCCGATGCCGCTGCTCGGCGCGATGCCCTACCGGGGCGTGCAGATCTTCAGCGCGTGGAACTACTGGTACGCGCTCTTCCTGCCCGTGTCTCTCTCGCTCGTGGTGGCGTGCGTCGCGCGGGCGGACGCTCGCACGCGGATGCGGGGGCTTCTGGGCCTGGGCTTCCCGCTCGGGCGCGCCTGGTGGGCCAAGGCGCTCTGGTGCCTCGCGCTCTGCACGCTCTCGAACCTCGTGGTCTTCGGCATCTACCTCGCGGGATCGGCGTTCTCCTCGCAGGGCCTCACGGCCGCGGGCACGCTCACGATGCTCTTCTGCGCGCTCGTCAACACGGTGACCGCGGCGTGGATGATCCCCGCAGGGCTCTTCCTCACGGCGCGGCTCGGCATGCTCGCGGGCATCTTCTGCCCGCTCGCCGCGCAGCTCGTGGGTGGGTTCGCCTGGTCGTTGGTGCCGCTGCCGCAGCTCTTTCCGCCGTCGGCGAGCATGGTCATCCCCACGAGCTTCATCCCCGTGCTGCCGAGCGGCGAGCCACTCGCGGCGGACATGGCGCTCGGCGGGGCGCTCGCGGCGGACGGTATGCTCACGCTGGCGGGCCTTGCGGTCTGCGCGCTCGCGTTCGCCGCGCTCACGGCGGCGGGCGCGACCTGGTTCGCGCGCTCCGAGGAAAGGTGATGGCCATGGCACGACTCTCCGACCCGACGCCGCGCATGACTCTCCCGCGGGCCCTGCTCTCCGAGGCCCCGCGCCTGGCGCGCTCCCCGCTCACGGCGGTGCACCTCGTCTGCGGCCTGGCAGCCGGTCTTGTCTGCGGCGAGTACTTCTCCGTAACCCGATGGGACCCGGCGCTGGGCGCGGACGCCTACGCCCAGTTCCTCGGCGCCCTCATGCCGCTCATGTCAGCCATCGTCTGCGGGCTCGCCGTGGACGAGGAGCGCGCTGCCGGGCGCCTCGCCAACCTCACGGCGGTCCCCTCGCGCGGGCGCGCCGTCGCGGCGAAGCTGCTCGCCCTTGCGGCGCTCGGCGCGGGCGCGCTGGCCGTGGCGCTCGGCGTGTTCGGGGCCGTGCTCGCCGTCGCCGGGCGCCTGCCGCTCGGGCCCGCTCCGCTTGCGGCCGCCTGGGTGGGCATCGTGCTGGGCAGCCTGCCCCTCTACGCGCTGGGGCTCGGCGTGGCCCTGCGCCTCGGCCGCAACGCCGCCATCGGCGCCGGCGCGGCGGGTATGCTCCTCGCGTTCTTCTCAGTGGGCGGACTTGCTCACGGCCTCATGACCGGCGAGCTCACCGGTGCCCTGGCGACGCCCCTGAGCTGGGTGCCGCTCGCCTGGCCCGCGCGCCTGGGGTCGCTCGGGGTGGAGGCCTTCATCGACGCTGTACGCGCGGCGGGCCCTCTCCTCACGACTGCGCTCGCTGGCCTCGTGCTCACCCTGGCAGCCGCCGCCGTCCTTATCGCCTGGTTCTGCCGCTTCGAGGACGGGAGGGCAGATGCGTAGGAGGCCGCTCGCCGCCGTGCTCGCCCTCCTCTCCGCAGCGCTCCTCCTGGGCGGGAATGCCCTGCTCGACGCCGGCTGGGGGTCGGCGCTGCGCGCAGGGCTCTGGACCGCTGAGTGCGGCGCTATTACAATTCCGACGAGAGTTTCAGGAGGTCTAACATGGCGAGGATACTGGCAGTGGATGACGAACGGGCGATCCTCGACGCACTCGCGCGCGTCCTCGGCCGCGACGGCCATGAGGTCGTCAGGGCGGCGGACCCGACGTCGGTCCCGGGGATGGACCTCTCGCGCTTCGACCTCGTGCTCTGCGACGTCATGATGCCGGGGCTCGACGGCTTCGAGCTCGTGCGGCAGATCCGCCCGGACTTCGACGGACCCATCGTCTTCCTGACCGCGCGCGTGGCCGAGGAGGACGCCGTGGCCGGCTACGGCCTGGGCGCCGACGACTACGTCCGCAAGCCCTTCGGGGCCGCGGAGCTGCGCGCCAAGGTCGCGGCCCATCTACGCCGTGAGCGCCGGCCGCGCTCGCACGCCCTCTCCTTCGGGGAGGTGCGGATCGACCTCGGGGCGCGCGGCCTCGCCGTGGGCGGCGAGGCCGTGCCGCTCACGCCCACCGAGTACGCCATCTGCGAGTACCTCGCCCGCCACCCCGGGCAGGTCATGAGCCGCGCGCAGATACGCGAGGCGGTGCTCGGCTGGGAGAGCGACGCCGACGACGCGGCCATATCCATGCAGGTCAGCCGCGCCCGGAGGAAACTCTCCGAGGCCGGCGCCGATCCGATCGCGACCGTCTGGGGGATGGGGTACAAGTGGCAGCTCTGAGGACCGGGGCGCGAGGTCGCGGGGGCATGCCGCTCTCCTTCGTCATCGCGCGCTACTTCGCCTACGCGTTCGCGGCGGTCGCCACGGCGTGGCTCGCCTCGTTCATGGCGCTCTCCGCGGCGATCAGCGCGGGCTTCGTCTACGAGGCAAGCTGGGGGCCGGCCAATGCGCGCGAGGTCGCGGAGGGCCTGGCACGCGACGGCGTCTGCGGGCAGCAGGACGTGCCGACGGCGTACCGCTACCTCATCCTGAACAAGGACGGATACGTGCTGATGACAGACCTCGAGGGCACGCGGCTCGAGGACGCGACGGAAATGGCCCGTGCGGCACTCGCCGCGGATCCGGGCACAGTGGAGATCGAGGGCGGGGGCTCGGGCCTCACCTACGCCGCGTTCCCGCTCAAGGGCGGCGGGGCCTGCGCACTCGTCAGCGAGTACCTGCCGCAGTGGGTCTCGCGCGACCTCGCCGGCCTGCTTCCCAACCCGCAGAATCTCATGCTCGTCGGCGCCGCTGCGGGAAGCGCGCTCGCGCGGCGCGCCACG
>USEK01000089.1 GCA_900553705.1 uncultured Collinsella sp. | reverse complement strand
CACCATTGTCGGCCTAATCCGCGGTCTTTCATGCAGCAGGGGCTCTCAATGTTTTTATGTCCTGCTCATATCGTCTCTGCCGGCAGTAAGGGACAGTCCCCAAGTGCCAAGTGCCAGAGCTGTCCCCTTTGCACCAAAATGGTGCAGATTAACCTGTCCCCAATGCACCAAGCGTGCCGCGGGGGCTGCGTTGTGACACAATGGCGTTTGTTCGATTCGTTATGCGAAAGGCCAACTATGGCAAATAAGAAAAAGAACTCCGAGGCCGCGCCGACGCCCGAGCAGCAGGCTCGCGCTGCCTCCAGCTCTCGCAAGAAGCAGCGCAAGACGTACGTGTCTAAGACCGTCAAGATCGTCCTGGTGGTCATCGGCGTGCTGGCAATGCTGCTTTCCGTCTCGGCGATGGCGTGCTCCGGCCTTATGTCGCAGGCCGAGGACACCTCGGGCTACAAGCTGACCGGCGGTGTCGCTGCTACTATCAACGGCACCAACCTCACCGAGGACACCGTGACCAAGCAGATCATGAGCATGCGTACGTCCTACGGCTACACCAAGGACAAGGACTGGGCACAGTACCTGGTCGACAACGACCTCACGCCCAAGAAATACCGCAAGCAACTCATCGACTCCTACACGCAGCAGATTCTGCTTCAGCAGGCGCAGAAGGAAAACGGCGTGACGGTGTCGGACGAGGAGGTCGAGAAGGCTTGGAAGGACGCGTGCAAGAGCGCGGGCGGTGCCAAGGCCTTTAAGAAGACCCTCAAGACCTACGGCTATACCGAGGACACCTACAAGGACTCACTCAAGGAGAGCCTGGCACAGCAAAAGCTTAAGGATGCCGTCGCGCCCGCGAGCAAGCCCAAGGACAGCGAGATTGTCGATTACATCAACGAGAACCTGTCTAACTACAACGACGCCCGCCGCTCGTCGAACATCCTGATCAAGGTTGATTCCGACGCTTCCGACGAGGACAAGGCTGCCGCTAAGGCCAAGGCGCAGGAGTGTCTGGACAAGATCAACTCCGGTGAGCTGAGCTTTGAGGACGCCGTTGAGCAGTACTCCGAAGACACCGGTTCCAAGGAGAAGAAGGGCGATGTGGGCTGGGATAAGCTCACCACCTTCGTCGACAGCTACCAGACGGCGCTCGAGGGGCTCAACAAGGGCGACGTGAGCGAAGTCGTCGAGTCGACCTATGGTTACCACATCATCAAGTGCACCGACTACTTCCATGTCGATAATCAGGTCGATGACATCAACCAGGTGCCCAAGGACATCAAAAAGTACGTCTCCAACGTGGTGAAGACGCAAGCGGCCAGCACCGCGTACAGCGAGTGGCTGGAGCAGTACAAGAAGGATGCCGACATCACCGTCAACCCCATGCCCAAGGACGTACCCTATAACGTGAGTCTGAAGGGCGTCACCAAGAGTTCGACCGACGATTCGTCGAAGACTGAGTAACCATGGGGCGGTGCTCGCGTGAGTGCCGCCCACGCTATTAGAGAGGATTTGCAGATGACCAACGAAGAGCTGCAGAAAGAAATGATCGCGGCCATGAAGGCCAAGGACAAGGTTCGCCTGTCCATCATTCGCCAGGTTAAGGCCGAGGTGAAGAATATCGAGGTCAACGAGCGCCGCGATGTGACCGAGGAAGACGTCAACAGCATGATCAAGCGTCTGATCAAGCAGACGAGCGAGACGCTGGAGATGTCCATCAAGGCCGGCACCGACCAAGAGCGTACCGACAACCTGACCGAGCAGGTCAAGATTCTGGAGAGCCTGCTGCCCGCGCAGGTTTCGGGCGAGGAGCTCGAGGCCCTGATTGAGCAGGTCATCGCCGAGCTGGGTGCCACGTCCAAGAAGCAGATGGGTCAGGTCATGGGTGCCCTGGGCAAGGCCACCGGCGGCAACTTCGATAAGCCTGCGGCTGCCAAGATTGTTGGCGCAAAGCTTGCGTAAGGGCCGAGCGGTACATAGTTGATGTTGAGGGGGCGTGGCCGTCATGGTCGCGCCCCTTTTTGCTGGGCTAGGCGCTCATTGGGGACGGGCTTAAATGAGTGCCCAATGAGCAGGTACTCATTTAAGTCTGTCCCCAATGAGTGGGTGGAAGGTTGCGGGTTCTTTACGGGAATGTAGTGTGGGCTGCGGAAATGTGGTTCTTTCCGTACAATAGTTCAACTCGTGTAAACGCAGGGAAGGGACATTCATGGCAGACATGATCGAGATCAAGCATCTCAACAAGTACTTTGGCGACCTGCATGTGCTCAAAGATATCAACCTCACCGTCAAGCGCGGCGAGAAGCTCGTAATGATCGGGCCTTCCGGCTCGGGTAAGTCGACGCTCATCCGTTGCGTTGATTATCTGGAGGAGCCCACGTCGGGCGAGGTCGTCATCGACGGTACGCCGCTCACCAAGAAGAATCACCTGGAGATGGCTCGCAAGTATAGCTCCATGGTGTTTCAGCAGTTCAACCTGTATCCCAACATGACGGTGCTCGGCAACCTGACGCTCGCGCCCATCAAGCTGCAAAAGAAGAGCAAGGAGGAGGCGACCGAGATCGCCATCGCCGCGCTCAAGCGTGTCGGCATGGCGCATAAGGCCGGCGAGTATCCGCAGAATCTCTCGGGCGGTCAGCAGCAGCGCATCGCCATTGCCCGTGCTCTGTGCACCAAGCAGCCCATCATCCTGTTTGACGAGCCGACCTCGGCGCTCGACCCCGAGATGGTCCAGGAGGTTCTGGACGTTATGATTGAGCTCGCGCAGGAGGACATCACCATGATCTGCGTGACGCACGAGATGGGCTTTGCGCGCCAGGTGGCCGACCGCGTCATCTTTATGGAGGACGGCTGCATCCTGGAGGAGGGCACGCCCGAGCACTTCTTCGATAACCCCGAGAACCCGCGCTGCCGCGAGTTCCTGTCCAAGATTCTGCACTAGGCGCGGTGATGGACATGACGGATATGACGAGGGCGGCCGTGTCGCGCCGTCACTTTTTGCAGCTGGCTGGCGCCGGCATGCTTGCGCTGACGGGGACCGCGCTTACCGGTTGCGGCAACTCCACCAGCAGCGAGGGTTCCGACAAGGGGTCCAAGCTGGCGGCCATCAAGTCGCGCGGCCATCTGAATGCCGGCGTTAAGAAGGACGTTCCCGGCTACGGTTACTACGACACCGCCAAGGGCCGCTTTGAGGGCATGGAAGTCGATTTGTGCTACCAGATCGCCGCTGCCGTCTTTGGCGTGAGCTACAAGGAGGCCCGCGCCCAGGAGCTTGTCGAGTTTACCGACGTGACGCCCAAGACGCGCGGCCCGCTGATCGATAACGGCCAACTCGACGTGGTCGCGGCGACCTACACCATCACCGACGAGCGCAAGAAGAGCTGGGATTTCTCGACGCCGTACCGCACCGACTACGTGGGACTCATGGTCAAGAAGCGTTCGGGCTTTACCTCGATTGAGGACCTGGACGGCAAGGTCATCGGCGTGAGCCAGGGTGCTACCACGCAGGGCCTGATCGAGCAGATGATCAAGGACAACGGCTTTAGCTGCAAGCCCGAGTTTAGGGCCTTTAGCGGCTACCCCATCATCAAGAGTTCGCTCGACGCCGGCAATATCGATGTCTTTGCCATGGACCGCTCCACGCTGGCCGGTTACATGAACGAGACCGTTGAGCTGCTGCAGCCCGAGGTCAAGTTTGGCGAGCAGGGCTACGGCGTGGCGACCAAGAAGGGCTGCGACCTTTCGGCCGTGGTCGATCAGGTGATTTGCGATCGCCTGGCCGACGGTTGGCTCGACCAAGAGGTCAAGACCTGGGGTCTTGTATAGGCGCATCGTCCAAGGAAGGAATCGAATGCTCGAAGGATTATTTGACGCCGACCGTTGGTCGACGACATTTCAAAACATGGGGCCCTTCTGGGAGGGCTTTGGTGTGACGCTACAGGTGGTCGTTGCCGGTCTGCTGCTGTCGCTGGTGCTGGGCACGCTGCTGGGCGTGTTCTCAACCACTCGTTCACGCGTGCTGCGCGCCATAAGCCGCGTGTACGTGGAGTTTTACCAGAACACCCCGTTGCCCGTGCAGGTGCTCTTTATGTACATGGCCGGTCCGCAGTTTTTGCAGGCCATAACCGGTGCCGACCAGCCGGTGCGCATCGCGCCGTTCGTGCTGGGCTTCTTGGGTGTGGGCCTGTATCACGCGGCCTACATTTCGGAGGTCATCCGCACTGGTATCGAGGCGGTTCCGCGCGGTCAGATGGAAGCGGCCCAGAGCCAGGGCTTCACCCGTGCGCAGGCGTATTGGTACATCGTGCTGCCCCAGACATTCAAGATCATTCTGCCGCCGCTGTGTAACCAGGCACTCAACCTGGTCAAGAACACGTCGGTGCTGGCACTTGTGGCCGGCGGCGACCTTATGTACCGTTCCGACAACTTTGTGAGTCTGTACGGTTACCTGCAGGGATACATCGTCTGCTGCCTTATGTACTTTATCATCTGCTTTCCGCTCGCCATGCTGGTGCAGTGGCTCGAGCGCCGCTCCAAGGAGCGTCCGCGCGGCGTGAGCCTGGCCGAGCTGGGGCTCGACAACGTAGAGGAGGCCTAGCGCATGGAAATCTTCAACGCGACCAACCTGCTCTACATTTGGGGCGGCTTTGTTAAGACGATCGAGATCTCGGCGCTGTCGATCTTTTTCTCGCTCATCTTTGGCACGGTGCTGGCGCTCGTTAAAAGCTACGCGCCCCGCCCGTTCCGTATTTTGGTGAGCGCCTATATCGAGTTGTTCCGCTGCACGCCAAACCTGCTGTGGATCCTGTTTATCTACTTTACGGTGCAGGGTTTGGACATTGTGATTTCGACCATCGCCTTTACGCTGTTTACCAGCGCTGTTATGGCCGAGATTGTGCGCGGCGGCCTCAACTCGATTCCGCGCGGCCAGTTTGAGGCAGCGCAGAGCCAAGGCTTTGGCTTCTTTGCCACCATGCGCTACATCATTCTGCCGCAGACGTTTAAGACGATCATTCCGGCGCTGTTTAGCCAGTGCACGACTGTCATCAAGGACAGCTCGTATCTTTCGGGCATTAACGTGGCCGAGCTCATGTACACGGCAAACGTCGTGATGGCCCACGCGATCGACCTGTCGCAGGTGCTTATGCTCTACGGCCTGGTGTTTGCGATGTACTTTGTGCTCAACTTTGGTATCTCGCTGCTGGTCCGAGCGTATCAGCGCCGCATCGTGGCAGCGTAGAATGTGACAAAGGGACTGTCCCTTTGTCACATAGAGAAAGGAATCGCGATGAGCGATCTGGAGAATAAGAAGAATCCTGTGGTCATTACCATCGCGCGCGACTTTGGCGCCGAGGGCCACGAGATTGGTCGCATGCTTGCCGACGAGTTGGGGATTCCGCTGTACGATAACGAGCTGCTGGTACGTGCGTCGCTGCGCGCGGGCGAGTCGCTCGATAAGATGGCCGCCTATGACGAACGTCTGGCCGTTGAGAACATGGCGTTTCTGCCCGACCGCTACGATGCGCGTTCGTACTCGGATAAGTTGTTCCAAAAGATGAGCCAGGTGATTTTGGATCTGGGCGAGACCGAGAGCTGCATTATCGAAGGCCGCCTGTCCGATTATCTGCTTCGCAACAACCCCAACCACATTGCCGTGTTGGTGACCGCTCCCTTTGAGGACCGCGTCGAGATCGTGCGCAAGAAGCGTGGCCTTAACAAAAAGAAGGGCGCCAAGCTGGTCAAACAGCAGCAGAAGGCGCGCGAGGCGTTCTATAAGCGCTACAGTGCCGGCAAATGGAAGATGACGAGCGGTAAGGATATCGTAGTCAACCGCGCCAAGCTGGGCCGCGAAGGCTGCAAGGACGTCATCGCCGCGGCCTACCGCTACAAGGTGGCCCAACTCGAAGGCTAACCGACCAAAACCACCACAAAGGGGACAGGCACCTTTGTGGTGGTGGGACGGCCGGCATAGAAAAAGTCCCCGCCGAGCGTGTGCTCGACAGGGACTTTGCCGTTTAATGGCTAGCGCTGAGGGTGATTACTCGCCCAGCAGGCTCTTGGTGATGGAAGCGGCGGCCTTCTTGCCAGCGCCCATCGCCAGAATGACCGTAGCGGCACCGGTGACGATGTCGCCGCCGGCCCAGATGCGGGGATCGGTGGTCTGGCCGGTCTCCTCGTCGGCGACGATGTAGCCCCACTTGTTGAGCTCCATCTTGCCGCCGATCTTCTTTGCGAAGGGGTTGGCGTTGGTGCCGATAGCCGAGATCGCGACGTCGCAGGGGATCTCCTC
>USEK01000088.1 GCA_900553705.1 uncultured Collinsella sp. | reverse complement strand
GGTTGCCGATGAGCCCGTTGCGTGGGTGATCGGCGGTGGCGAGGTGTATCGGCAGTTTTTGCCGCATTGCGTGGAGGCGGAGGTCACGCACAACCATTGCGTGCATGCCGTGGATGCGTACTTTCCCGACTTGGACGCTGATCCCGCGTGGGAGATTGCGCGGCGTGGCGGTGTTGCCACGATTGCCTCGGGCGAGGGCGACGAGGGTGTCGATTATGAGTTCGTGACGTATCGTCGCGTTGAGGCGTAAATCGTCTGGCGTGAACGGTATCATCGGGTTGTTTGAATGCATGGGGCGGCGCTTAGCGTCGCCTCGTTTGGTATAAATGTGCTGTAAAGAAGGGTGCGGGCTGGCTGCTATGACTGATGCCGTTGAGGTGCTGCGAATCGATTCTCTCGAGGACGAGCGGCTCGATGCCTACGTGCGACTGACCGAGCGTGAGCTTCGCTGCGTGCTGGAGCCGCAGAAGGGCATTTTTATCGCCGAGAGTGCCAAGGTCATCGAGCGTGCGGTTCGCGCCGGATACGAGCCGGTGAGCTTTCTTTTAGGTGAGCGCTGGCTCAATCAGATGATGCCGCTGTTTGAGCGCCTAGCGGTACGCGAAGGTGCGGACCCGGTTCCCGTGTTTGTGGCCTCGATGGAGCTTATGGAGCAGCTGACGGGCTTTAACGTGACGCGCGGTGCGCTTGCGGCGTTCCGTCGCCCGCGTCAGATTCCGGTTGATGAGTTCTTGGGTGGCGTCGTCGAGGCGGCGGGGGAGCGCCCGGTGCGCGTGTGCGTGCTCGAGGGCATTGTCGACCACACCAACGTCGGCGCGATTTTCCGCTCGGCGGCTGCGCTGAACGTCGATGGTATTTTGGTGAGCCCCACGTGCTGTGACCCGCTGTACCGTCGCTCGGCCCGCGTGAGCATGGGCACGGTGTTCCAGGTGCCCTGGACACGCATTGGCAGCGAGGCGCGCGTATGGCCGCATGATGGGCTGGCGGCGCTGCACGATGCCGGCTTTTCGTGTGCCGCCATGGCGTTGACGGATGATTCGGTGTCGTTGGACGATCCCGCGCTGCAGGAGATTGACCGCCTGGCAATCTTTATGGGCACCGAGGGTGCTGGCTTAGGCGCCAAGACCATTGCTGGCTGCGACCGAGCCGTGCGCATTCCGATGGCGCACGGGGTCGATTCGCTTAACGTGGCCGCGGCAAGTGCTGTCGCCTTTTGGCAGCTGTGCCCGCATGTGAGCAACGAGTACCACTACCAGCCGGGGCTGTATCACTAAACGGATATTTCGCACCGGGCTGTGGTTCGGGGCGTTTCGGCCGACGCTGGTCGGTGCTAAGCTGGTGTCGGCTTTGGTCTTAAATTGCCGTTTTGTTGTATGACGTACGCTAGTGGGGAGGGCGTGTGGCTAAGAAATCTACGGCTATCGATGTAACGCAGGGTGTCATTTGGCAACAGCTGCTGTCGCTGTGCGTCCCCATCTTCTTTAGTTCGTTTTTTCAACAGGCTTACACGCTTATCGGTACCTATATCGTCGGTCAGTTTGGCGGCAAGCTCGCGCTGGGTGGCATTCAAGCCACGATGGTGCTCACCGAGCTCTGCATTGGCTTTTGCGTTGGCGTTGGCGCCGGCTGCGCGGTCATTACCGGTCAGTATTTTGGCCAGCACGATGATGAACGACTGAGTCGTTCGGTTCACACGGCCATGACGCTCGCGCTGGTGGGCGGTATCGTCTTCTCCATTCTCGGCATAGTGTTCGTTGAGCCCATGCTGGTGCTTATGAATACGCCGCATGAACTATTGGCCGAGGGCGTGGCCTATGCCCGTTGCTATTTTGCCGCCATGGTTGCGGCGCTGCTGCTCAATATGGGAACGGCATTGCTGCGCGCCGTGGGCGACACGCGTGGGCCCGCTGTGATCATCGCTTCCGGCTGCCTTGTTAATGCGGTGCTGGATGTCATCTTCGTTGCCGTGCTTCATATGGAGGCTCTGGGCTGCGGCATTGCGGTGGCGCTGACCATTTGCTCCAACGCCACGATGATCGTGATTCGTATGATGCACGCACCGGGTGCGTGGCGGCTTTCACTGTCTAAACTCGGCATTGATCCTGGTATTTGTAAGAGCATGATTTCGTGTGGTCTGCCGCTTGGCTTTCAGTCTGCTGCGTATTCGATTTCCAACGTTTTGATTCAGGTGTCGGTCAACTCGTTTGGTGCCGATGTCACCACGGCTTGGGGTCTTTCGGGCCGCCTGGATGGCATTGTCTGGATGGTTACCGAGGCGCTTGGCGTGTCGATTACCACGTTCTCGGCACAGAACTTTGGCGCGCGCAACTACGAGCGCATGCGAAAGGGCTACCATACGTCGCTCGTGCTGTCGTTTATGCTCATTGGTGGCCTGTCTGCCGTGCTGCTGGTGTTCTCGGGTCCGTTGTCGCGCCTGTTTGTCGACGATGCTTCGATTTCGGCGTACACCACGACCATCCTCCATTTCATTGCGCCGTTCTATGCGATTTTCTCGATTATCGAGAACGCCTCGGGTTCCATCCGCGGCGCCGGCGTGAGCTTGCAGCCCATGCTGCTCACGATTTTTGGCACCGTCGTGCTCAGGGTGATCTGGGTGTTTGCGATTATGCCGTTCGATCCGTCGCTTGAGCACCTGCTGCTGGTCTACCCCGTAACCTGGCTCATCACCGCCATAATGTTCACCATCTACCACCACAGCGGCAACTGGCTAGGCCGCGCCACCGCCTAGTCATTGGGGACGTCCCCAATGACTAGTATTCGATGCCTTGGCGGGCTAGGAGGCCTTCGTCGAAGTAGTGTTTGACGGGGCGCATTTCGGTTACTAGGTCGGCAAGGTCGGCGAGGGGCAGCAAGCCACGGCCGGTGAGTACGCGCTCCGTGGTGGCGGGCTTTATCGCCATCAGTGCTTCGATTTCCTCGCGTGTCACAAAGCCGCGACGCATCGCTTCGCCGAGTTCGTCCAGAATGAGCACGTCAACCTCGCTAATCTGCTCGCGTGCAAGCTCCATGATCTGCGCGGCGCAAGCCTCGGGCGTGTCGCGATCGGCCTGCACAATACGCAGCCCCAGGCGCGGCGCCGCATCATGTTCGGCGCAGTGCAGCTTCTTGGCAAACTGAAGCATGAGTACGTTCAGTCCATAGCCCGTGGCGCGCAGCGCGAGCCCCAGCGCAGCCGTCGTCTTGCCCTTGCCGTCGCCCGTATAGATTTGAACCTTGCCGACTTCCAGTGATGCCATCTCTGTCCTTTCGTGCCCGGCGTCGGTTTATCGCCGTCCGGGTTGGGTATTCTAGAAAACATTATCAACCCCAGTAGATGGAGTTCAAGCAGATGGAGATGGATGACAACAAACGTAGAAGGAATATGATCCTCTACGTGCTCATCGCCTTCGTCGTCTACCTCGTGCTCTCGACCGTTCTGTTCCCCAACATCGGTCACACGCAGCAGATTACGAAGACCGATTATTCGACGTTTGTCAAAGCGCTCGATAAAAAGAGTGTCGACAAGGTCGAGTACAACACGGACGATTACACGATTTATTACACCAAGAAGGGCGAGGACGAGAACATCGCCTACAAGACGACCGGTGTACCGAATGATGCGGGCTTTACCGATCGCGTGCTTGAATCTGGTGCCTCGCTTGAGTCAGTCGTTCCCGATAAGAACTCGGGTCTGATGACCTACTACCTGCTCACGCTCATTCTGCCCATGGCGATTTTCTTCCTCATCGGTTGGTGGCTCAATCGCCGTATGAAGAAGGCCATGGGTGATGACGGTCCGTCGATGAACTTTGGCGGCGGTGGTTTTGGCGGCGGTGGACTGGGCAAGTCCGGCGCTCGCGTGATCGCCTCCAAGGACGTTGGCGTGACCTTTAAGGATGTTGCTGGCCAGGAAGAGGCCAAGGAGTCCCTCAAGGAGGTCGTCGACTTTCTGGAGAAGCCGCAGCGCTACGAGGAGATCGGCGCCAAGCTGCCGCGCGGTGCTCTTCTTGTGGGCCCTCCGGGTACCGGTAAAACCCTGCTTGCCAAGGCTGTTGCCGGCGAGGCGGGCGTGCCGTTCTTTAGCATTTCGGGCTCTGAGTTCGTCGAGATGTTCGTCGGCCGCGGCGCCGCCAAGGTACGCGACTTGTTTAAACAGGCTAAGGAAAAGGCCCCGTGCATCGTGTTTATCGATGAGATCGATACCATCGGCAAGAAGCGCGATGGCGGTGGTTTTAGTGGCAACGACGAGCGCGAGCAGACGCTCAACCAGCTGCTGACCGAGATGGACGGCTTCGATAACCACAAGGGTATTGTTGTTCTCGCTGCTACCAACCGTCCCGACAGCCTCGATCCCGCTCTGCTGCGCCCCGGTCGTTTTGATCGCCGCATTCCCGTTGAGCTGCCCGACCTGACCGGTCGCAAGAACATCCTTGAGCTGCATGCAAAGAGCGTGAAGACGCAGCCGCCGATCGACCTGACCGCGATTGCCCGTGCCACGCCTGGTGCCTCGGGCGCCGACCTGGCTAACATTATCAACGAGGGCGCCCTGCGTGCTGTCCGCGAGGGCCGCAAGCGCGCCACGCAGGACGATTTTGAGGAGTCGGTGGAGGTCGTCATTGCCGGCCAACAGCGTAAGTCCACGGTGCTTTCCGACCACGAGAAGCAGGTCGTTTCCTACCACGAGATCGGCCATGCCATCGTCGCTGCCCGCCAAAAGGGTTCCGCGCCGGTTACCAAGATCACCATCGTGCCGCGCACGAGCGGTGCTCTTGGCTATACCATGCAGGTCGAGGAGGACGAGCGCTTCCTGACGACACGCCAGGAGGTCTTGGACAAGCTTGCCGTCTACTGCGGCGGCCGTGCGGCCGAGGAACTCATCTTTGGCGAGATGACGACCGGTGCCGCCAACGATATCGAACAGGCCACCAAGCTCGCCCGCAACATGGTGACGCGCTTTGGTATGTCCGACGAGTTTGGCATGATGGCGCTCGGTACCGTTCAGAATGCGTACCTCAACCAGGACACGTCGCTCACCTGCGCCCCCGGTACGGCCGAGCGCGTGGACGCGATTGTCGCCAAGCTGATCGAGGATGCGCACGATCGCGCCCTGCAGATCCTGAAGGAGAACAAGTTCAAGCTCCACGAGCTGGCTCGTTATCTCTACAAGAAGGAGACGATCACGGGTGAGGAGTTCATGAATCTCCTCACGCGTGAGAATCCACTGATGCCAAAGCAGCAGTAAGGCTGGTTACGCAGCATCGAACGCCCCATTTGAGCTTCTATCTCAAATGGGGCGTTTTGTTTGGGAGGGATATGTATGAAGATCGTGGTAAGTGCCTGCTTGATGGGCGAGAGCTGCAAGTATAACGGGCTCGATAACTACCACCGCGCGTTGGTCGAGGCTTGCGAGCGCACGGGGACCGAGGTCCTCCTCGTGTGCCCCGAGGTCTTTGGCGGCCTGCTCACGCCGCGCAAGCCGTCCGAGATTGTGAACGGCGAGGTCCGTACCTGCGAGGGCGCCTCGGTCGATCGCGAGTTTCGCCTGGGTGCCGAGCGCGCGCTCGATATGTGCGAGCAAGCGGGCGGTCCGTCCGAGATCGCTGTGTGCGTTTTGCAGGATCACAGCCCCTCGTGCGGCGCGGGTCACATCTACGACGGCACCTTTAGCGGTACGCTCACACCGGGTAACGGCGTTTTCGTCGACCTGCTCCTGCGTCACGGGTACCGTGTGATCCCCGCAAGCGAATTTGACCCCAGTATGTTGGAATAGCAAATGAAAGGGGGAGGCCATCGAGTAGATGGTCGCCCCCTTTACTGGCAAGCTAAACTATTTCAACAGATGTTCAATGGCGTTTGCCCAGATAAAACCTGCCAAAATAAACCTGTCCCTTTTTGGTAGGTTAGGCGAGGAGGGTGTGGCCGTAGGCGTCGGCGGCCTTGATGGCGGCGGCGAATTTTTCGTCCGTGAAGGGCTCGGGGTTTCCCTGCTTCCACTCGTTGGTGGCATGCGCGAACTCGCACAGGGCCGGGATATCGGATTCGGAAAGCCCGACTTGCTCAAGCGTCACGGGTAGCCCCATCTGCTTGTTAAAGGCGGCGTAGCGTTCAAGGTTCTCGGTGTCTCCCGTATAGGCAAACAGTACCAGCACGCCCAGGCTCACGACCTCGCCGTGCAGGTAGGTGCCCTCGCGCGGAATGCTGCAGGTGGCGTTGTAGAACGCGTGCGCCACGCTCGAGTTGTAGTAGTAATCGTTTTGGTTGGTCAGGTTGGAGACGTAGCCCGTGTTGACCACGATGTCGAGCGCCTGTCTCTTATACACATCTGACGCTGCCGACGA
>USEK01000087.1 GCA_900553705.1 uncultured Collinsella sp. | reverse complement strand
GAGATTCCTCTACGTCTCGTGGGCTCGGAGATGTGTATAAGAGACAGGTGCTGCGCGATGTCTCGACCAAGGCCGACGAGTGCGAAAAGAAGAAGTTCTCGGCCGAGGATGCGCTCGATGCTATCGTCGTCGAGGCGTACCAGTCCGTCGCCCGCACGCCCGACTTGCTGCCCGTCCTCAAAGAGAACGGCGTGGTCGACTCAGGCGCCTTCGGCTTTGCCATCTTCCTGGAGAACTTTGTTGCCGCCGCGCTTGGTCGCAGCACCGTTGTCGAGGATTTCTCCGCTACGTTTGACTCCGCCGGCTCTGCCCGCGATGCCGCTCTTGGCCGCGTTGAGATCGAGGCTAACGACGACTGGGAGGGCTCGGAGTTCCGCTACTGCAACGAGTTCCTCTTTAAGGCCGACGCCCCGTTTGACGAGGACGAATGCCTTAAGTTCCTAGGCTCCATGGGCGACTGTGAGCTGCTCGTGGGCGCCTATCCCGACTACAAGATCCATGTGCACTCCAATACCCCCAACCTGGTGCTCGAGCACATGCTGCAGCTCGGTCAGATCTATGAGGTCTTTATCCACAACATGGAGATGGAGGCCCACGACCGTACCGCTAAGATCCACGAGGATCAGGAAAAGGCCGCCGAGCCCGCCAAGGCGCTGGGCTTTGTCGCCGTTGCCGCCGGTTCCGGCGAGGCCGACATCCTCAAGTCCCTTGGCGTCGACGTGGTCGTCTCCGGTGGCCAGACTATGAATCCCTCGACCGCCGACCTGCTGGGCGCGGTGGACCAGGTCAACGCGACCTCGGTCATCATCTTGCCCAACAACGGCAACATCCGCATGGCCGCTGAGGCTGCTGCCTCAGCCTGCACCGACAAGAAGGTCGCCGTCGTTCCCACCAAGACCGTCCCGCAGGCCTTCTCCGCGCTGTTCGCAGTCCTGCCCGATTCCGAGCTCGAGGATGCCGTCGCCGCCATGGTCGACGCCATCAGCGAGGTCCGCGATGGCGAGGTCACCCGCGCCGTGCGCGACTCCAGTGCCTCTGACGGTTCTCCGATTCACTCCGGTGACGTCATGGGTATCATCGCCGGCTCCATCGACGTGGTCGGCTCCGACGTGAAGCAGGTCACGCTCGACTGCATCAACCGCATGCAGGAGGAAGAGGAGGGCGACGCGCTGACGATTCTGGCCGGCGAGGAGCTGTCCGATGAGGCCTTCCAGGAGATCGTCGACGCCATCGAGGAAGCTCAGCCCGACTTGGAGATTGACGCCCATCGTGGCGAGCAGCCGCTCTATCCCGTGATCTTCTCGATCGAGTAGGCATCTGCCCATGTCCGAGCTCTGCTCCGTGCCGCGCGTCTCGGAGCGCTTTGCCCAGAGCAATGCGCTCGACGAGGATATCTCGCGACTCAAATATGTTTCGGGTAAACGTGAGGAGGCCCTTCGCCGTCTGGGAATTAGGACGGTGGGGGACCTCCTTCTCCATATCCCTCATCGATACCTCGACTTTACCCGTTCGTGGTCCATCGAGATGGCGCCCATCGGTACCGTGTGTACCATCATCGCCACGGTCGACCGCATCGTCCAAAAGCAGCCGCGTCCGCGCATGCAGGTGACCGAGGTATCGCTGGTGGACGAGACGGGCGTGTTGCAGGTCGCCTTTTTCCGCCAGCCCTGGATTGCCCAGCAGCTTAAACAGGGCGACCGCCTGGCCGTGATGGGCAAGGTCGAGTTTGCCTACGGTTTTAAGCAGATGGCCTCGCCGCACTTTGAAAAGCTCAATGACGGGCGTGCTGCGGGCACCATCCTGCCGGTCCATTACGTGAGCGATGGCGTGAGCCAGGCGTGGATGCGCCGCATCGTAAGCGGCGCGCTCGAGGTCGTCGGCAATTCGTTCGATCCGATTCCCGCGCCGCTGCGCGCAAAGCGGAAGCTCATGAGCAATGCCCGCGCGTTGCGTTCGATCCACTTTCCATCGAGTATGGCAGAGCGCGATATCGCGCGCGCACGGCTTGCCTACGAGGAGTGCCTCTACCTGCAGCTGGCGCTGCGCCTGCGCAACGTCGGCGGCCTGGTCGATGTGGTTCCCTATGCCCACACCGCGGGCGAGCACCTGGCCGCGCTTAAGCAAGCCCTGCCGTTTTCGCTGAGCGACGAGCAGGAGACCGCGTTCCAAGATATCCTGCGCGATATGTGCGATGGTGGGCGCGTGATGAACCGCCTGCTGCTGGGCGATGTCGGTACCGGTAAGACCGCCGTTGCCGCCTGCGCTCTGGCTGTGGCTGCCGATAGCGGTACGCAGGCCTGCGTTATGGCGCCCACGGGCGTGTTGGCGCGCCAATATGCCGATAAGACCGGCCCTCTGCTCTCGCAGGCGGGCATGTCCTGGGCGCTTCTGACGGGTGCCACGCCGGCCTCAGAGCGCGAGCAGATCCATGCCCAGCTTGAATCGGGCGAGCTCGACGTCCTCTTTGGAACCCACGCGGTGCTTTCGGATAACGTTGCGTTCAATCATCTGTCGCTTGTCGTCATCGACGAGCAGCACCGGTTTGGCGTTGGCCAACGCAACGCCCTACGCGCGAAGGGCCCCGGTGCGGACCTGCTCGTTATGACGGCAACGCCCATCCCGCGTACGCTGGCGCTTTCGGTCTACGGCGATCTGGACACGAGCATCATCCGCCATCGGCCCGTCCCTGGCGCTGGCGTGACGACACGCGTACTCACCGAGTCGAGCCGTGACCTCGCCTATGGAGCCATCCGCGAGGCGCATGAAAAGGGTCAGCAGGCCTACGTGATTTGCCCGCTCGTGGAGCCGAGTGACTCGGCCGATGAGCTGGAAGACGTGCCCGGTATTGCCCGCGACGATGAGGGCCGCGTAACCGTTCCCGTGCCGCTGCACGATACGGCGACCGAGCTCGATCGCCTGCGTCTGGCGTTGCCGGGTCTTGCCATCGAGCGCCTTCACGGCCGTATGCCAGCGGGGGAGAAGGACCAGGTTATCGATGCCTTTAAGCGTGGCGAGATTGACGTGCTCGTCTCGACTACGGTGGTCGAGGTGGGCGTCGACGTGCCCAACGCCACCGTCATGGTCATCGAGAACGGTGAGCGCTTTGGCTTGGCGGCGCTGCATCAGCTACGCGGTCGCGTGGGCCGCGGTAGCGAGTCGGGTACCTGCCTGGTCATGACGCACTCCAAGGGCAACGGCGGCGCGTCGGCGGCGCAAGATCGCCTGCAATCGCTCGAAAAAACCTCGGATGGTTTTACGCTCGCCCAGATGGACCTGCGTCTGCGCCACGAGGGCGAGATCCTGGGCTACCGTCAGCACGGCGGCGTGACCTTGCGCTTTGTGGACCTGGATGCCGATGAGGACCTTATCGAATGGGCCCATTTGGACGCGGTCGAGCTCTTGCGGTATGCTTGCAACCTTGATTCTGTGGCGACGCGTCCCTTGCGCGACGCGGTCGCCATGCGTTATCGACATATCTTTAAGGAGGTCAGCGGAGGATGAGAATCATCGGCGGCGAATGGCGCGGTCGTAAGATCGAGGAGCCCCGTGGTCGCGATGTCACCCGCCCCACGACTGATCGCGTGCGCGAGGCGTGCGCATCTATGGTCATGTCGGCATTCGATTTCGATTTGGACGAGGTTCGTGTGCTGGACGCCTTTGGCGGCTCCGGTGCCTTAGGGTTAGAGATGCTCTCTCGTGGGGCCCGCTCTCTCACGACGTTTGAGATCGATCGCAACGCCGCGCGGCTCATTACCAAGAATATCGAGTCGCTCTGCCGTGACCGTGCGCGCTGGCGCGTGGTGACGGGTGACGTGCTGGCGAGCGCCTCGCGCGGCCGCGTGCCGGGCGGCCCCTTTGATCTGGTCCTGCTTGACCCGCCCTATGCTTTTGGTGCCGAGCCGGTCGAGGAACTGCTGCAGAACCTGGCTCAGCAGGGTCTGCTTGCACCTGGCGCTTATGCCCTGTTTGAGCATGCCGCCGCCGATGCGGGCGCGCATCCGGCAGGCTTTGAGACTGTACGTGAGAAGCGCTACGGCATTACCTCGGTCGACCTGCTTCGTTGGGTCGGCGATGACGATGGTGAGGGCGATAGCGCCGGCACCGATGCTGAAAACAACGATGCCACGACGTTTCAGGAGGATGCTCATGAGTGACACCATCAATCGCGTGATCGTCCCGGGCACCTTCGATCCCATCACGTTTGGCCATATCGATGTGATCCGCCGCGCCCGCCGCATCTTTCCCAGCGTGATCGTCGCTGTTGCCGAGTCGCAGGGTAAAAACGGTGTGGGCACCACGTTTACGCTCGATGAGCGCGTGGCGCTGGCCCGCGAGGCGCTCGGTGATATCGACGGCGTTGAGGTCCTGCCCTTTACCGGCCTCTTGGTCGACTTCGCTCGTGAGCAGGGGGCGGGGGCCGTGGTCAAGGGCCTGCGCGCCATGACCGACTTTGAGTACGAGCTGCAGCAGGCCGACCTCAATTATCGCTTGGATAGCGAGCTGGAGTCCATCTTTGTCATGAGTGCGCCGCAGTACGGCTATATCTCGAGCTCGGTCGTTCGCCAGATCGCCTCGCTCGGCAGCGATGTATCGACGTTTGTGCCGCCCAACGTGGTCGAAGCGCTCAGACATCGCTTTTCGTGACGTTTCTTATTGCCTGGTGGCATGTGGTAAACTAGCACGATGATATGTTACCTATGAAAGGAGACCGGATGCCGGGCGAGAATTTTCCTGGCGATAGGATCGTCAGCTTGGTCGATGAGCTCGAAGGGCTGATCGAGGAAGCCAAGCCGCCTTTCGGCAAGAACGCTCAGTTCAAGGTCATCGACGCCGACGTGTTCTTCAACATCCTCGACGAGATCCGTATGAGCTATCCCGAGGAGTGGCAGAAGTCCCGCCGTATCCTTAAGGAGCGCGAGGAGCTTATGGCTTCCGCCGCCGCTCAGGCCGATTCCATCATCGCCGACGCTCAGCAGCAGGCCCTTACCATTGCCGGTGAGCAGGAGATCGTCCGCCTTGCGCAGCAGCAGGCCGACGACATCCGCGATCGTGCCCAGCAGTACGAGCGCGAGACGCGTTATGCTGCCGAGGACTACGCAGAGCAGGTCTTTACGCACCTGGAGGAGAACCTCAAGAGCCTGACCGGCACCGTTACCCGTTGCCGTCAGCAGCTCAACGAGGGTGCCGCCCAACAGAATGGTCAGTGGTAATGGCTGAGTTCCCGAGCGTTACCGTCGATCTTTCCGAGCAGCTCGAGTTTCCTGGAGATTCGTATCCGCTGACCGGTAAGGTCGATGTCGCCACCTACACGGTGGGCGAGAAAGAGTACCAGCTACAGGACGGCATCGACTACGACGTTGTCTTTACCAATGCCGGTACCGGTGTCTTGCTCACGGGCATGGTCCGCGCGCACGCCACCGGCGAGTGCGACCGTTGCCTGGAGCCCGCCTCGTTTGATATCGCCGGCGAGATCGAGGAGTTCTACCTCTTTGAGGAGCCCGAGGATCCCGAGGCTTACGAGGACGGCTACGAGCTCCTGGGTGAGGACCGTCTCGTCGATCTGGGCGAGCCCATCAATGACGCGGTCGTCATGGACACGCCGTTTGTGGTGCTCTGCAAGCCCGATTGCCGTGGTCTGTGCCCCACTTGCGGTTGCAATCTCAATGTGGAGCAATGCGATTGCGCCGCCCAGGCAGAGGCGGAATGGGCCGCTGCCACGGAAAATCCATTTGCAGCATTGAAGAATCTCAAGCTCGATGAGTAAAACTGTGGTAGTATCGCTACTTGCGCGTAATCGCCACACTGGATAGTTCATAAGGAAGGTCACTATGCCCGTACCTAAACAAAAGCAGGGTCGTATCCGCACTCACACCCGTCGTTCCGCCAACATGAAGATCTCGGCTGCGGCTCAGTCCACGTGCCCCCGTTGCGGCGCTGTCAAGCTTCCGCACCACGTGTGCCCCAGCTGCGGTTTCTACAAGGACCGCGAGGTTATCGTTACCGAGTAACGGTATACTCTGGATGCGATGCCGTTCCAAATGGAACCACAATGGCCGGCTCAATGAGTCGGCCATTTTTGTATAAGGAGCATGTATATGAGTAACGTTCGCGTTTGTGTAGACGTTGTGGGCGGAGACGAGAAACCTCAGGTCGTTCTCGATGGTATCGAGGCTGCGCTTGCCGCCGATCCCGATATCGAGGTCTTGGCAGCTGGCCCCGCCGAAATCGTCAATCCCTTTGCAGCTTCCCACGCACGTGTTGAGGCCCTTGAGGCGCCCGACGTTATCGCCATGGATGACGATCCCATTCGCGCCGTGATGACCAAGCGTAAGTCGTCGATCGTGCTTTCTTGCCGCGCCATTAAGAAGGGCAACGCGGATGC
>USEK01000086.1 GCA_900553705.1 uncultured Collinsella sp. | reverse complement strand
TACGTCTCGTGGGCTCGGAGATGTGTATAAGAGACAGGCCGGGTGCGGATCCACGATGCCGATCTGGTCTTCGCCCCGTGCGACGGGCGCGTCG
Source organism: uncultured Collinsella sp. (assembly GCA_900553705.1). GTDB lineage: Bacteria > Actinomycetota > Coriobacteriia > Coriobacteriales > Coriobacteriaceae > Collinsella. The sequence goes on along the minus strand of USEK01000086.1, from coordinate 6,352 downwards.
TCGTGACGGAGAACGTGCAGGAGACCGAGTACCTCGGTCGCGAGATGCTGCAGATCTCGATCTTCATGTCGATCACGAACATCCACATGAACTGGGTGCCCGTAGGCGGCGTGGTGGAGTACTTCAAGTACCATCCGGGCCGTTTCCTGGTGGCCTGGCACCCGAAGTCCTCGACCGAGAACGAGCGTACGACCACCGTTGTGCGGATGCCCTCGGGACAGCAGATCCTCTTCCGCCAGATCGCCGGACTGATTGCGCGGCGCATCATCTCCTACATGAAAGTAGGACATGCCGTCGAGCAGAACAGCGTCTGCGGCTTCATCAAGTTCGGCTCGCGTGTCGATGTGCTGGTGCCGAAGGACAGCGAGCTGCTCGTGGAGATCGGCGATCCCGTCGTGGGTTCGCTGACGCCGATTGCACGGCTGCGCAGGGAGCGCACCGACGACTGATACCCGACCGGACATGACGACGACACCCCAGACCTTTTTCCGATTCCTCGCCGGTGCGGCCGTCGAACAGACGGGTCTTGCCGCGCTCGTCAAGCTGGGTGACGAACTCGGGACGCATGTGATCGCCAAAGGCAGCGGTGGCCTTGTTGAGCATGTTCTTGTTGGCACGACGGATGACCTCAGCGATCTCGTCCTCCTTGGCGCCGTCGAAGACGGGCGTCGCGGTGAAGAACGGACCGGGGACGTACTTGTCGGAGTCGGCCTGCTCGGTATCCCAACCGCACGCAGCAGCCCAGCCAAGGTGGCACTCGAGCAGCTGGCCGACGTTCATACGCGAAGGAACGCCCAGCGGGTTGAGGATAACGTCGATCGGGGTACCGTCAGCCATGTAGGGCATGTCCTCGACCGGCAGAACGTTACAGATAACACCCTTGTTGCCGTGGCGGCCGGCGATCTTATCGCCCTGCTGGATCTTACGACGCTGGGCGACGTAGACGCGCACCTGCTCGTTGACGCCGGGGGCCAGGTCGTCGCCGTTCTCGCGGCTAAAGCGGACGACGTCGATGACGCGGCCGTAAGCGCCGTGAGGCATCTTAAGGGAGGGGTCGCGGGCGTCGTGGGCCTTGGCACCGAAGATGGCGCGCAGCAGGCGCTCCTCGGCGGTCAGAGCGCTCTCGCCCTTAGGCGTGACCTTGCCGACCAGGATGTCGCCAGGGCCGACCTCGGCGCCGATGCGGATGATGCCGTCCTCGTCGAGGTTGGCAAGCATGTCCTCGGAGAGGTTCGGGATCTCGCGGGTGATCTCCTCGGGACCGAGCTTGGTGTCGCGGGCGTCGATCTCGTGACGGGTGATGTTGATGGTCGTCAGCAGGTCCTCGGCCACCAGGCGCTCGGACACGACGATACCGTCCTCGTAGTTAAAGCCTTCCCACGGCATGTATGCCACGGTGAGGTTCTGGCCCAGTGCGAGCTCGCCGTGATCGGTCGAAGGACCGTCGGCCAGAGGCTCGCCCTGCTCAACGGTGTCACCGACGCGAACGAGCGGACGGTGGTTGATGCAGGTGGACTGGTTGGAGCGCTGGTACTTGGCCAGGTGATACTCGTCCATGCCGCCGGCATGCTTGACGATGATCTTGGCGGCGTCGGCAAAGATGACCTCGCCGGCGTTCTTGGCCAGGGTGACCTCGCCGGAGTCCAGAGCGGCGCGGCGCTCCATGCCGGTACCGACATAGGGAGCGGCGGGGTGAACCAGCGGCACGGCCTGACGCTGCATGTTAGCGCCCATCAGCGTACGCTTGGCGTCGTCGTGCTCCAGGAACGGGATCAGCGTGGCTGCGACGGAGAGCATCTGACGCGGGGAGACGTCCATGTAGTCGACGTCCTCGACGGGCACGTCGGCGGGAGCGCCGAAGGAGCCGTCGAAGTCGCGGGTACGGGCAATCACGGTGTGCGGACGGACGATCTTGCCCTCGGCATCGGTCGTGATGAACTCGTTGGTCTTGGGATCGAGCGGCGTGTTGGCCGGCGCGATGACGTGCTTCTCTTCCTCGTCAGCGGTCATCCAGTCGATCTGGTCGGTGGCAACGCCGTTCTCGACGCGACGGAACGGGGCCTCGATGAAGCCATACTCGTTGACGCGGGCGTAGAGGGCGAGCGAGCCGATCAGGCCGATGTTGGGGCCTTCGGGGGTCTCGATCGGGCACATGCGGCTGTAGTGCGAGTTGTGAACGTCGCGGACGGCCGTTGGCACGTTGGTGCGGCGGCTGGAGCCCGACTTGTGGCCGGCAAGACCGCCAGGGCCGAGTGCGGACAGACGGCGCTTGTGGGTCAGACCGGTCAGGGGGTTCGCCTGGTCCATGAACTGCGAGAGCTGCGAGGAACCGAAGAACTCCTTGATGGAGGCCACGATCGGGCGGATGTTGATGAGCGACTGCGGGGTGATCTCGTCGATGTCCTGGGAGCTCATGCGCTCACGGACGACGCGCTCCATACGGCTCATGCCGATACGGAACTGGTTGGCGACGAGCTCGCCAACGGTACGGATGCGGCGGTTGCCGAAGTGGTCGATGTCGTCGACCTTGAAGCCCTGCTCGCCGGCAGCGAGGGACAGCAGGTAGCGCAGCGTCGCGACGATATCCTCGTCGGTGAGCACCGTGACCTCTTCCTCGGTGGTGAGGTTGAGCTTCTTGTTGACCTTGTAACGACCGACGCGGGCCAGGTCGTAGCGCTGCGGGTTAAAGAGCAGACCCTCGAGCAGGCTGCGGGAAGCGTCCACGGTGGGAGGCTCGCCCGGGCGCAGACGACGGTAGATCTCGATGAGGGCGTCCTCGCGAGTGAGGGCGGTGTCGCGCTCCAGGGTGCGCTTGATCACATCGGAGTTGCCGAGCAGCTCGATGATGTCGTCGTTGGTGACGGCAATGCCAAGGGCGCGCAGGAACATCGTGGCGCTCTGCTTGCGCTTACGGTCGATGGAGACCATGAGCTGGTCGCGCTTGTCGACCTCAAACTCAAGCCAGGCACCGCGGGACGGGATGATCTGGGCCTTGTAGATCTGCTTGCCCGAATCCATCTCGGAGCTGTAGTACACGCCCGGGGAGCGGACGAGCTGCGAGACGACGATACGCTCAGTACCGTTGATGATGAAGGTGCCCTGATCGGTCATCATGGGGAAGTCGCCCATGAAGACGAGCTGCTCCTTGATCTCGCCGGTCTCCTTGTTGGTGAGACGGACGTCGGTCAGAAGCGGAGCCTGATAGGTCATATCCTTCTCGCGGCACTCCTCGACGGTGTGCGCGGGGTCGCCGAACTGATGCTCGCCGAAGGTAACCTCGAGAACATGGTTCTGGCTCTGGATGGGGCTGGATTCCTTGAACGCCTCACGAAGGCCCTCGTCCTTAAAACGCTCAAAGGATTCCCTTTGAACAGAGATAAGGTTGGGGAGCTCCATGGCCTCCGGGATTTTCCCGAAGCTGACGCGCTTGCGCTTAGTGGCAGTGTATGCGTAGGTCACCAGGTTTTTCCTCCTTCACGGAAATGCTCGGTGGGTTGGCGAGGCATAGCTTCGCCAGTTATCGCAACCTAATAGTTTATCAGGTACCGACCGTTGGGCAAGAAAAGCCTTGACGCAATTGAGTTTTTGGAGTAGCAAAGTTTTTCGACAGAAAAGGCGCAGGTAGATAGGTGTACATCGAACATCTGTTCATATATTTTCTGTGAACAGAGAGCCGGCAATCGCAGCTCTTATAAAAAACGGGCGCGGACCGAGGTCCGCACCCGTAAATGTCGATGCCCGAAGGCTTACTTGCGCATCAAGCCGCCGCGCTCGTCGATGGCGTCCCAGAAGGCATCGGCAAAGCGGGGGTCGCTTGCAGCCATGAGGGCGTTAGTGGCCATCCAGCCAGAGGGAGTGCCGGTGTCGTAGCCCGACAGCGGGTCGATGACGACTGCATACATGGCCTCACGGTCGAGCGAACGGGCCATGGCGTCGGTGAGCTGGATCTCGCCGCCCTTGCCGGCCTGCTGATCTGCCAGCAGGTCCATGACCAGCGGGCTCAGCAGGTAGCGGCCGACGATGTACAGGTTGGACGGAGCAGCCTCGGGAGCGGGCTTCTCGACCAGACCGCCGATACGCCAGACAGCGCCCGGCTCGGCATCGGCAACGTCCTCGGCGCCCTCGAGCGAACCGACGCGCTCGCCAGCGATAACGCCGTAGCGGCTGACTTCCTCGGGCGAGCAAGCAGCGACGGCGATAACCGAAGCGCCACCGTGCTCCTTGGAAACGGCGAGCATCTTGTCGCAGATGTCGCGGTTAGGCACAACGTAGTCGCCCAGAAGAACCAGGAAGTTCTCCCCTGCCACGGCGTCGGCAGCAGAGCGGATAGCATGGCCGAGGCCCTTGGGCTCGTACTGATAACGGAAGTCGACCGGCATACCGCCAGCGTGGGCGACGGCATCGGCATAGGCGTTCTTGCCGCGCTCGCGCAGCAGGTTCTCAAGCGAGCGATCGGGCTGGAAGTAGTTCAGCAGCTCAGGCTTGCCGGGAGAAGTAACGATGATGGCATCGTCGACCTCCTCGGGGTCGAGCGCCTCCTCAACGACATACTGAATGACGGGCTTGTCGAGCACCGGCAGCATCTCTTTGGGCGTGCACTTGGTGCCAGGCAGAAAACGCGTGCCAAGACCGGCGGCGGGGATGATTGCCTTCATGTTATTCAAAGATCCTTTCGCAGGCGCAAAAGCGCCCCATGCGTGCGGCACACAGCCGCAGACCAAATTGCGATACCCAAGCATCTTACCGCTGGAACTATATGTCGCTACAAGGCAGAGACAATTCTTCAGCAGGTCAACGCAAATTATTGCTCGAATGGTGCAATTTTATTGCCCAACGGCAAGGCAGCCGATACGACACAAATCACAGAACATGGCAGTTTGAGCAACCGATGTTGAGGGACCGAAAAACAAAAAAGACGGGGCTCGCAATGCGAACCCCGTCTGCAAAGAAATCTGGCGAGAAAGCCTGATTACTTGAGGGTGACAGCAGCGCCAGCAGCCTCGAGCTTCTCCTTGGCAGCCTCGGCGTCCTCCTTCTTGGCACCCTCGAGAACAGCCTTGGGAGCGCCCTCGACGACCTCCTTGGCCTCCTTCAGGCCAAGGTTGGTGAGCTCACGGACGGCCTTGATGACCTGGATCTTGTTGTCGCCGAAGCCCTCGAGCACGACGTCAAACTCGGTCTTCTCCTCGGCCTCAGCAGCGCCAGCAGCGGGAGCGGCGACAACAGCGGCAGGAGCAGCGGCGGAAACGCCGAAGGTGTCCTCGATAGCCTTAACGAGCTCGGAAGCCTCGAGAAGGGTCATTTCCTTAAGAGCATCGATGATCTCATCGGTGGTAAGCTTAGCCATTTCTAAGTCCTTTCGGTTTCCGTGCGGATGCACGGAGATCAGTTAAAACACGGCGCGAATGCGCCAGGGGTGCGGCGTTGCCGCCGCGGGTGAAAACAGCGACTAGGCTGCCTTCTGCTCGGAGACCTGCTGGATCGAACGAGCGAGACCAGAGGAAACGCCGTTGACGCAGACAGCGATGTCGCGAGCGAAACCGGAGATGAGACCGGCGATCTGGCCGAGAAGCTGATCCTTGGTGGGCAGCTCGGCGATAGCCTTAACATCATCAGCGGAAACGGCCTTGCCGTCGGAGATACCGCCCTTGATCTCAAGGACGCCCTTGGACTTAGCGGAGAAGTCCTTAAGGGCCTTAGCGGCCTCGACCGGCTCGGACTCGTAGAACACATAAGCGACGGGGCCGGCGAGAATCTCGTCGAGCTCGGGCTGCTCCTGGTTCTTGAGAGCGATCTTGACCAGGTTGTTCTTGTAGACCTTCATCTCGGCGCCGCACTCGCGAAGCTGATGACGCAGCTCCTGAGCCTGCTTAACCGTCAGACCGTTGTAGTTGACGACGAACAGACCGGCGTTCTCGGCGATACGGGACTCGATCTCTGCAACCTTGTCGATTTTGTACTGCTGGGGCATGAATTACACCTCCTCGAATTCTTTCCGGGCACGGTCCGCCACAAGGACGTGACGGGGGCATGTCCAAAAAGAAAGCCCCCGCGCTGCATGAGCGACGGGGGCGAGAAGACATATCTACTCGACCACCTCGGCTGGCGGGAAGTCCCATTAAGCTCGCGGGTAAGACCCGTTTGCGCCGGCTGTCTCTGGCAGCGGATTCGTGCGTGAACCGAAAGTATTATGGCGGGGACCCCGGCGTCGGTCAACGGGCGCGAGGATTCGTACACAAACCCTGCATACGCTCCGGCCGGGAGGGGCAGGGCGAGTTTTCCGCTCGGTCAAGTCCTGGGCTCGCACGAAGGCCACATTAAGTGGCCTTCGGCTCGTGCGGAATCTACGGAA
>USEK01000085.1 GCA_900553705.1 uncultured Collinsella sp. | reverse complement strand
GTCGCGCGTGGACGCAAACTCGGCGGCATTCTGGTCGAGGCCGCACGCGATAACGAAGGCAAACCTTTCGCCGTCTGTGGCATTGGTGTCAATGTGAACTATGCGCCCCAAGAGGTGCCCGATGGCGGCCTGCCGGCAATCGGTCTCTCGGACCTTAACGAGAACGTTCCAGCTGTCGACATGCTCCTCGATGAGGTCTATCACGCCGTTATAGACGCTATAGATGCCTGGGCAGAACGCCTCAACGCCATGGAAGAAAACACCGGACCGCTCGCGCCCGTCCACGGCGAATATGTCGCTCACCTCAATTGGATTGGAGAGCACGTTATCGCCCGCTCCCCTGCCGGTGACGAGCTGGCGCGAGGCATCTTTAAAACAGTCGATGGCTTTGGTCGTGCGTGCATCGAAACAGAAGACGGCTTGCGATCCTTCCATTTTGAGGAAGCGTCATTGCGCCCCTTGAGTGAGTAGGTCGCCACAGCCAGCCGCTCGGCAGCCTTACCCGGCGATCCAAACCCATCATGCAAAACAAAAGGGCCCCGCTACCGTAACGGCAGCGGGGCCCTTTAAGCTATGAGCGATATCGCTTAGAGCTTGATGTCAATGTCGACGCCAGCGGGGAGGTCGAGACGCATGAGCGAATCAACGGTGCCCGAGGTGGGGTCGAGGATGTCGATGAGGCGCTTGTGAGTGCGCATCTCGAACTGCTCACGGGAGTCCTTGTTCACGTGCGGCGAGCGGATAACCGTGTACAGGTTGCGCTCGGTGGGCAGGGGGACAGGACCGGAAACGCGAGCGCCGGTCTTCTGAGCGGTCTCGACGATGAGCTTCGCGGACTGATCGACGACCTCGTGATCATAGCCCTTGAGGCGAATGCGGATCTTCTGGGTAGCCAACTTAAACCTCCAAAGAGTGCGAGAGATGTTCTCGCAGGATTACGTAACAGGGAGCTCGAACTTAGGCGTTCTTGCTCATGACCTCGTCCACGATGGACTTGGGCGCGGGCTCATAAGAGTCGAACTGCATCGTGTAGGATGCACGGCCCTGGGTCTGGGAGCGAAGGTCGGTAGCGTAACCGAACATCTCGCCCAGCGGCACCTTGGCACGGATGAGCTTGCTGTTCTTGCGATCCTCCATGCCCTCGATCTTGCCGCGGCGACCGGAGAGGTTGCCCATAACGTCGCCCATGTACTGCTCGGGGGTCTCGACCTCGACAGCCATGATCGGCTCGAGCAGCTGCGGATCGGACTTCTTGAGGGCGTCCTTGATAGCCATGGAACCGGCGATCTTGAAGGCGGCCTCGGAGGAGTCGACCTCGTGGTAAGAACCGTCGAACAGGGTGACCTTAACGTCAAGGACCGGGAAGCCGGCGATAACACCGGTGTTCAGGGCCTCCTGGATGCCCTTGTCGATGGACGGGATGTACTCCTTGGGCACGACGCCGCCGACGATAGCGTTGACGAACTCGTAGCCGAAGCCCTCCTCCATCTTCTCGAGCTTGATGACAGCGTGGCCGTACTGACCGCGACCGCCGGACTGACGGACAAACTTGCCCTCAGCCTTCTCGACGTCGTGACCAGCGGTCTCGCGATAGGCAACCTGGGGCTTACCGACGTTAGCGTCAACCTTGAACTCGCGGAGCAGACGGTCGACGATGATCTCGAGGTGCAGCTCGCCCATGCCGGCGATGATGGTCTGGCCGGTCTCGTGGTTGGTGGACACCTGGAAGGTCGGGTCCTCCTCGGCGAGCTTGGTCAGAGCCAGGGACATCTTGTCCTGCTCGGCCTTGGTCTTGGGCTCGATGGCAACGTCGATAACGGGCTTAGCGAACTCGATCTTCTCGAGGACGATCTCCTTGCCCTCGGCGCACAGGGTGTCGCCGGTGGTGGAGTTCTTGAAGCCGACGCAAGCGACGATGTCGCCGGCGGCAGCGTCGTCACGGTCGATACGCTCGGCGGCGTTCATCTCGAGGATGCGGCCGAGGCGCTCGCGCTGACCGTTGGAAGCGTTAACAACGTAGGAGCCGGACTCGGCGCGGCCGGAGTAAACGCGGACATAGGTGAGCTTACCGACGAACGGATCGGTCATGATCTTGAAGACCAGGCCGGAGAAGGGCTCGTCGAAGGAAGGATGACGCTGGATCTCCTCGCCGGTGTCCGGATCGGTACCGGTGACGGCCTCAACGTCGAGCGGGCTGGGCAGGTAGTCGACGACAGCGTCGAGCAGCTCCTGAACGCCCTTGTTCTTGTAGGCGGAGCCCACGAAGACGAGGTTGAGCTCATTGGCCAGAACACCCTTGCGCAGAGCAGCCTTGAGCTCCTCGACGGTGAAGTCCTCCTCCATGAGGATCTTCTCCATGAGCTCGTCGTCAAAGCTGGCAGCAGCGTCAAGGAGCTCCTCGCGCTTGGTGGCAGCGATGTCGGCAAACTCAGCCGGGATCTCGTCCATCGGCTCGGGGTAGGTCATACCCTTCTCGTCGGCCTTGAAGTCCCATGCAGTCATGGTGACCAGGTCGATGACGCCCCAGAAGTTGTCCTCGGCGCCCATCGGGACCTGAGCGGCCACGGCGTTGGCGTCGAGACGATCCTTCATGGTCTCGATAGCGTTGAAGAAGTCAGCGCCCACGCGGTCATACTTGTTGATGAAAGCGATGCGGGGGACGTTGAAGGTGGAAGCCTGACGCCAAACGGTCTCAGACTGGGGCTGAACGCCGGCAACGGCGTCGAAGACGGCGACAGCGCCATCGAGGACGCGCAGGCAGCGCTCGACCTCGGCGGTGAAGTCAACGTGGCCCGGGGTGTCGATGATCTGGATGCGGTAGTCCTTACCGTCCTTGTTCCAGAAGCACGTGGTAGCAGCGGAGGTAATGGTTACGCCGCGCTCCTGCTCCTGAACCATCCAGTCCATGGTGGCAGCGCCCTCATGGACCTCACCGATCTTGTGGGTCTTACCGGTGTAGTAAAGAATACGCTCGGTCGTGGTGGTCTTACCGGCATCGATGTGGGCCATGATGCCGATGTTACGGGTATCGGAAAGCTTGTACTTAGGCTTAGCCATGTTAGTTCCTTACCTTAACTTACCAACGATAGTGAGAGAACGCGCGGTTGGCCTCGGCCATCTTGAAGACGTCCTCACGCTTCTTGACGGAAGCGCCCAGGCCGTTGGAAGCGTCGAGGATCTCGTTGGCGAGACGCTCGGCCATGGTCTTCTCCTTGCGAGCGCGGGAGAAGTTGACGATCCAGCGGATACCCAGAGCGGTGGAACGACGGGAGTTGACCTCCATCGGGACCTGATAGGTAGCGCCACCGACACGCTTGGGCTTAACCTCGAGCGTGGGCTTGACGTTGTCCATAGCCTTCTTGAAGGTAGCGAGAGCGTCGCCACCCTCGGACTTCTCGGCAACGATCTCGAAAGCGGTGTAAACGATGCGCTCAGCGGTGGCCTTCTTGCCGTCAAGAAGGACCTTGTTGATGAGCTGAGTCACCAGGCGGTTGTTGTAAACGGCGTCAGGCTGAACCTCACGACGATTAGCTGCTGCACGACGCGGCATGTGAAATCTCCTTAAGTGTCTACCGTGCGGCGCTTAGGCGGCACACGGCGAAAGTATCAAAACGTTATCTGGCTTATTTAGCCTTGGGGCGCTTAGCACCGTACTTGGAACGGGCCTGCATACGGTTCTGGACCGGAGCAGCGTCGTAGGCGCCACGGATGACGTGATAACGGACACCAGGGAGGTCACGGACACGACCGCCGCGGACGAGCACGATGGAGTGCTCCTGCAGGTTGTGGCCCTCACCCGGGATGTAAGCAGTAACTTCGATGCCGTTGACGAGGCGAACACGGGCAACCTTACGAAGAGCCGAGTTCGGCTTCTTGGGGCTCGTGGTGAAGACGCGGGTGCACACGCCGCGCTTCTGGGAGTTGTGCTGCAGAGCAGCGTTCTTGGACTTCTTGGGCACGGAACGACGGCCCTGGCGAACCAGCTGGTTAATAGTAGGCAAAGCGTACTCCTTCTCGAATGATTCCAGCTTTCTGTAAAGTGCAACGGCTTGAATCGAGGGGTCAGCATCCCCCTACGAAACACGCAGTTCGATAGGATACGTGGCGTTAGCTGTGCCGTCAACAGACCACGCCGCCGGGCGTATCCCAAAATGAGTATATTTCCGCAAAGCCTACACAAAAGGAATCCCCTTCGGTGCGCGGGGGCGGATTCCCGGTCCGGGCGGCCCGCTGTTTAAGTTTGCTGCTCTACAGTCCTGGCTCGCACGGAGGCCACATTAAGTGGCCTCCGGCTCGTGCGGAACTCGCGACAAACTTAACCCCTGTGCCGCCCGGCCCGGGAATCCGACGCGCTCGTCAGGGCAACGTTCCCTGCCAAAAAGGGACAGGTTTATTTTGGTCGGTTTTATCTGGGAAAACACCACTCTTCACGGTGATCCGCATCCATTTGCCACGTTCTTCCGAGAATCAGACGAATAACGTCCAATCCACTCGTCCATATAACGCTAAAAAGGCCGCTTCCCCCCTTGGGAAGCGGCCCAGACTTTACGAATAAACGATGGTAAAGGGTACTTCTGTTTCGGTCTCTCCTGTTGACGTGCACCTCGTGCCCTCAAGCGTTACTGAGACCACTTGGTCGACATCGATCAACTTCGTTGGCAGCCAGATGTTCTCTCCGCTATTGCGCGCATAAGAAAAATATAAGTTGAACACCCCTGCGTCGTCATCTTCGACAATCTGCTCCGATCCATCCTTGTAGCTGACGGTCAGCTTATTATCAACTGCATCAATGCCCAGATCATCGATGTGTGTCTGGATAGAAAACGGGCTGATCTCGAGAGGCGAGTCATCGGAGCGGAGTTCCTTTGTATCGACGTAAGCTCCAACGCTAAACTCGGGCGTCGATGCCTCGAACGGCTTCGCATCCTCGCCTTCGCCCTCGGTCCACGAGATATTCCAGGTGACCGCATGTTGAAAACCTCGCTCGCGATCCATAGAGGCAAAGTACATCGTGCCATTAATGACCGTGTCGCTTGATGTGTCCTTATCAATGGTGCAGCGTGTGTCAGCCCATTCCTCGCCGAAGTTCATGCTGGGCGTGCCGATGCCTTGTTCTTCTTCACCATAGAGAACAAGTTCGCCCGTCTCTGCTGCCGGCTTGTAGTAGTTAACGCCATTTGGATTGGACAGCGTAAACGTCACGGCACCGCAACCGTTTTTATCGATAGCCATCTCATGGATATCAAGCGTATAGCCGTTACCCTCGACGGACAGATTAACCTTCTGGACTGCACCCTCCAGGCTTTGGGGCGCAATGCCGTCACCAAACTCTCTGGTGTAGGTGTATTTAGCCCCCGATGAGCCGCCGTTGGTCCAGGTAATGGAATCCCCATTGCCGTGGTTTCCCCAGGCTGAGGCAAAATAGCTGGAATTGATAACGGCGTAGGCGACCCCTCCGGTCGCCAACACTCCGGCGAGACATCCGATTACGGCAACATAGAGAGACTTCGCGTGGCCCTTTCGATGAAGCGGCTCACCCGCAGCGGTATTAAGGACGCGATCTGCAAGATTGCTATCGGCTTGGATGGACTCGAAGGCCTGCTTGATTTGGTTGGATTTCACGGTCGCCCTCCTCTAGGATGAATTTGAGCTTCGATCGACCACGAGCTAAACGCGTTCGAACGGTCGCGGCTGGTACATGCAACAACTCGGCAATCTCTGAGGTCGAAAAGCCCAGATAGTAATAGAGCACGATGGGGATACGGAATCGTTCCGGAAGTCGCATAACGTCCGACAGGACAGCCCTGGTCTCATCCTGCGCTACCGATAGCGAACCGGCCAGGTTCTCAATATCCTCCACGCGCCTCCACGGCTTTCGAAAGAGCGATTTGCATTCATTGATCGTGACCCGGATAAGCCAGCGGCGAAGATGCTCCCAACTCTCAAAATGTCCATCGCTTTTAAGCAGCTTAAGAAAGACATCTTGGGCAATATCGTCGGCATCGGCACGATCGCGCAGGTACGTCAATGCGATTCGAAACACGACATCCCTGTGATCTTCAACCGCCTGTCTAAAAGCTTGTTCTTCCATAATCACCTCCCGATGATGCTGATGTTTCTTGCTGAGGCCCTCACCATAGATACGCTTTGACCGAACGGAATGTTTCAAATTCAAGCAGGAAAAACCTACCAAAATAAACCTGTCCCTTTTTGGCAGGTTTTCTTCAACAAAAAAGACCCGCTTCCCTGTTGGGAAACGGGTCTTTGGAAGGACGGTTAACGTACTTGGAAATTACTCCTCGTCGTTGTCCTTGGCCTCTTCGGCGTCGTCGGTGTCCACGAGCTGGTTGAGCAGCTCATCGAGAGAAGCCATGTCCTCGTTGATGGCACCGTTGGCGGGAGCCTTCTTGTCGTCGATCGGGGCACCCAGGAGCTCCTCGTCGGCGTCGGCGTGATGCGTCGGAGCGGAGGTACCCAGCAGG
>USEK01000084.1 GCA_900553705.1 uncultured Collinsella sp. | reverse complement strand
CCTCCATGCGTGCCCGCGGCGCCAACATGACCGACATCGCCGTTCTGGTCGTTGCTGCCGATGACGGCATCATGCCCCAGACCGTCGAGTCCATCAACCACGCCAAGGCCGCCGGCGTACCCATCGTCGTCGCCGTCAACAAGATCGATAAGCCGGGCGCCAACCCCGACCGTGTGCGTCAGGAGCTCACCGAGTACGGAGTCATCCCCGAGGAGTGGGGCGGACAGAACATGTTCGTCAACATCTCGGCTAAGCAGAAGATCGGTATCGACGAACTTCTGGAGACCGTGCTGCTCCAGGCCGACGTGCTCGAGCTCAAGGCCAACCCGGACACCTTTGCCTCCGGCAACGTCCTCGAGGCCAAGCTCGACAAGGGCCGCGGCTCGGTTGCTACCGTGCTCGTGACCCGCGGTACCCTGCACGTGGGCGATACGCTGGTCGCCGGCCTTACCTACGGTCGCGTCCGCGCCATGCTCGACCCCAAGGGCCGCGCCGTCACCGAGGCCGGTCCTTCCGACGCCGTCGAGATTCTGGGCCTGCAGTCCGTGCCCAACGCCGGTGACGAGTTCCGCGTGTTCGAGGACGAGCGCGAGGCACGTGCGCTGGCCGACGAGCGTTCGCTGAAGGCCCGTATCGAGGAGCAGAGCCGCGTCAAGCACGTCACGCTCGAGAACCTCTTCGAGACCATTGCCGACGCCGAGGTCAAGGAGCTCAACCTGATCATCAAGGCCGACGTCCAGGGTTCCATCGAGGCCCTTCAGGATTCGCTCGACAAGATGGATCAGTCCGAGGTTCGCATCAACACGATCCACTCCGCCGTTGGCGCAATCAACGAGACCGACGTCGTTCTGGCCGACGCCTCCAACGCCATCATCATCGGCTTTGGCGTCCGTCCCGACGGTAAGGCCCGCTCCGCCGCCGAGCGCGAGGGCGTCGAGATCCGTTGCTACGACGTCATCTACAAGTGCCTCGAGGAGCTCGACGCCGCCCGTATCGGCATGCTCAAGCCCACCGAGGTCGAGGTCGCCACGGGTACCGCGACCGTCCTGGACACCTTCAAGGTGCCCAAAGTCGGTATCGCCGCCGGTGTCCGCGTCGAAGAGGGCGAGATCGCCGCGACTGATTCCGTGCGTCTGGTGCGCGACGGCATCGTGGTCTTCAACGGCAAGATCGCCTCGATGCGCCACTACAAGGACGAGGCCAAGAGCCTCAAGAGTGGTTCCGAGGGCGGCATTGGCCTGGAGAACTTCCAGGACATCAAGCCCGGCGACCAGATCGAGGGTTACCGCATCGACCAGGTTGCCCGTACCGAGTAGGGGGTAGCGCTATGAAGCAAACGCAGGCAACCCGCCGTCTGGGCGAGCAGCTTCGCGAGAAGCTCGGTTATATCCTGCTCTTTGAGGTTTCCGATCCGCGTCTCGACCTGGTTACTTTGACTGCGGTCGAGGTCGCGGTGGACCGTTCGTTCGCGCGCGTGTACGTGTCGTGCGATGCGAGCCGCTACGACGAGGTCATGGAGGCGCTCGCAAGCGCTAAGGGCCGTATTCGCAGCCTGTTGGCTCGCTCGCTCGATTGGCGTGTCACGCCCGAGCTCGATTTTCGCATCGATCGCTCGACCGATGAGGCCGAGCGCATCACGCGTGCGCTGGAAAACGTTCCCGCCACGCTTGCGATCGAAAAGGACGAGGACGGCTATCCGATAGCGGATGTCGCCCAGGAGGCAGCTTTAGATGACTAATTCCGCCGACCTCGCCTCGTGCGAGTCTGCAGATATTCAGCGACGCATCCTCGAGCTCATCGAGGATGCGTCCTCCATTGCGATTTCGGGACACACTTCTCCCGACGGCGACGCCCTGGGCTCTGTGCTGGGTCTGGGCCTTTCTCTCATGAAGTTTTTCCCCAACAAGGACATTGCTCTGCTGCTGGCAGACGATGACCCGGTTCCGCGCATCTACCGCTTTATGGAAGGCTCCGATCGCCTGGTGCCGGCATCTGCGTACACTGGCAATCCGGACCTGTTCATTTCGGTGGACGTACCGGTCGTCGAGCGTCTCAATAATTCCGCCGAGGTGCTTCGTCGCTCCAAGCATGTGGTGTGTTTCGACCACCATCCGGCGCGCGAGGAATTTGCCGAGCTCAGTCTGAGGCGCGTCGAAGCTGCAGCCTGCGCCATGATTATCGACCGCTTCTTGGACAATTGTGGCATTGTCGCACGTGATGGCGTTGCGACTTGCCTGCTGTGCGGCTTGGTTACCGATACCGGCCGTTTTCAGTACCAAAACGCCGATGCCGCCGCGTTCCATGCGGCCTCGCGACTGGTTGCCCACGGCGCCGATCCGGCGCGTGTGGCACTCGAGGTATACCAGAGCATGCGCGTTGAGTTTTTGCACCTCAAGTCCATCGTTATGGGCCGCATCAAGACGGTGGCCCACGGGCGCGTTGCGTATAGCTATGCGTACCAGAGCGACCTTGAGGCCTGCGGTGTCACCTCGGACGAGTGCGACGGCCTGGTCGATGTGGTGCGTTCGGTGATGGGCGTCGAGGTTTGCATGTTCTTAAAGGGCATTGAGGGCGATACCAAGGTGCGTGGCAACCTGCGCTCCAAGGGCGACCTCGATGTGTCCGAGATTGCTGCCAACTTTGGCGGTGGCGGGCATCATGCCGCCGCCGGCTTTTCCAACAACGGAACAATTCGCGAGACGCTCGCCGTGGCACTTCCCATGCTGGCCGAGCTGGTGGGGGAGGATCCCGCTTCGGTGACCGTCGAGCTCTAACTTATTGGATGGTACATGGCTCGTCGAACGCCTTCTCAATTGAATATGCTGCTCGCCGTCGATAAGCCGGTGGGCTGCACGTCCCATGACGTGGTCTCGCAATGCCGACGCGCTCTCCATGAGCGGCGCGTCGGCCATGCCGGTACGCTCGACCCCATGGCATCGGGTGTCATGGTTGTGGGCGTGGGTCAGGCCACCCGTTTGCTGGGCATGCTCACGCTCGATACCAAAAGCTACGTCGCCGACATCTCGTTTGGCGCCGAGACCAATACCGATGATGCGGAGGGCGAGGCCGTCCGGACGGTGGCTGTTGCCAACGAGCTCCGCGATCCTGCCTATGCCCGCGAGCGCTTAGCCGCCATGCTGGGCCCGCAGATGCAGGTGCCGCCGGCTTTTTCGGCTATCTCGGTTAATGGCGTTCGCGCCTACAAGTCTGCTCGTGAGGGCAATGCGGTGGACCTACCTCCGCGCCCCGTCGAGGTCTATGCCGCCGACCTGATCGCCGTGGGCGGCGAGGGTGATACGTGCGTGTGGACCGTGGCGTTCTCGGTGAGCAAGGGCACCTATATCCGTGCGCTCGCTCGCGACCTGGGCCGCGCCTGCGAGAGCGCCGCGCACATTTCCGCGCTGCGCCGCACGGCCTCCGGTGTTGTTTCCATTGGCGCCTGTCATGCGGTTGAGGAGCTTTCTCCCGAGTCCGCGGCGGGGTTTGCACTGGATCCCATTGCGGCCCTGGGCGCTACGCGTGTTGACTTGCCGGGCAATCTTGCCGACGACCTGCTCTGCGGCCGTCGCATTCCCGTTGAGCATGCGCTTGCCGATTTCGATGCCTCGAAGGCGCCGTTTGCGTTGGTGCTCGATGGGGGACTCAAGGCGCTCACCCGTATTGAGGGTGGCCGCTTTGTCATGGAGCACGTATTTCCTCAGGCAATCGGCGGTGTTCGATGATGTTGTCCGCTCGCGAGCTCGCGCGTATTTTTTTCGTGGGCGGGTCGGACGAGGCTCGCATCGTCGCTGCCGATGCGTTTGATGAGTTCGAGCACCTGGGTGCCGCATCGATTGCCATCGGTGTGTTCGACGGCGTGCACCGTGGACACCAGGAGCTCATTACGGCGCTTGTCCGTGATGCCCGTGCCCATGGCTGTAAGGCGGTCGTGGTTACCTTCGATCCCGACCCGGACGTTGTGGTGAGCTCTTCGCCCGCTCAAAAATTGATGACGATGGCCGACCGTCTGCATGCCCTGGCTCAAACTGGGGTCGATGCGGTGGTGGCCGTTCCCTTTACGCCTGAGGTTGCGGCGCTTGACCATGTTGATTTTCTCTCGCTGGTGTCGCGTCTGGTCGACATTCGATCGATTCGCGTTGGCAGTGACTTTAGGCTGGGTCGTGGCGGTGCTTCTGGTGTTGCCGAGATGCGCGCCTGGGGTGCCGAGCACGGCGTTGACGTGTACGGTCACGACCTGCTTTGCGAGGGCGGTGAGGCCATTTGCGCCACCCGTATCCGTCATGAGCTCGGACAGGGCCATGTGGAGCTTGCTGCTGAGTTACTCGGCCGCCCGTATATGGTGCGTGGCGGTGTTATTCGCGGCCGTCACGAGGGTTCTGGCATGGGCTTTCCCACGGCAAACCTGCAGGTTCCCGACGGCATTCAGGTGCCTGCCGATGGCGTGTATGAGGGTCTGGTGCTGGTCGATGACACCGTGTGGCCCGCTGCCGTTAACGTCGGACTGCCGCCGACGTATGCCGACGATGCGGCATCTGCACATCTCGAGGCTAACTTAATTGGTTATACGGGCGACCTGTACGGCGCTTCCGTTTCGCTTGCGTTTACGCGCTGGCTGCGTCCCTCGCGTGTGTTCGATTCGCTGGATGAGTTGATCGCGACCGTCGAGGGTAATATCGAGGACATTCGTCATAACTTGGGTGAGCAGGGGGTGAGCATCCGTGATTAGTGATGAGGAAAAAGACCAGGTACGCGCTGCGTCCGACCTCGTTGCCATCGTGCAGGAAACGGTTGAGCTCAAGCCTCGCGGCCATGAGTTTTGGGGCTGCTGCCCCTTTCATGGCGAAAAGACGCCGTCCTTCCACATTATTCCCGCCACGCAGGTGTGGCATTGCTTTGGCTGCGGCGAGGGTGGCGACGTCTTCACCTATATCATGAAGCGCGAGAACCTGAGCTTTCCCGAGTCAATCCGTTATTTGGCCGATCGCGCGGGTATTGAGCTGCACGACACCGGAGATCGCCGCGAGCGCGGTACTAAGCGTGCCCGAATCTACGATCTGTGCGCCGAGACCGCCCAGTTCTACCACACCATGCTTATGCGCGGTAAGGACGGCCGTCCGCGCGAGTACTTTGCCAGCCGCGGCATGGGTGGCGACGTCTGCCGCCGCTACTGCCTGGGCTTCGCACCGGGCCGCAACGCGCTGGTGTCGCACCTGTCCCAGGCGGGTTTTACCCCGCAGGAGATGATCGACGCCAACGTTGCCGTGAGCCGCGGGCGCGGGCAGCTTGCCGACCGCTTCTACGACCGCGTGATGTTCCCCATCTTTGACGAGCAGGGTCACAACATTGCCTTTGGCGGTCGTATCATGGGTGACGGGCAACCCAAGTACCTCAATACCGCCGAGACGAGCGTGTTTCATAAAAAGCGAAATCTCTACGGCTTTAATTGGGCCAAGGAGTTTATCGTCGCGCAGGATACCGCCATCGTGGTAGAGGGCTATACCGACTGCATCGCCTGTTGGGAGGCGGGGATTAAAAACGTTGTCGCCACGCTGGGCACCGCGCTCACGGAGCATCACGTCAAGACGCTCACCCGCTTTGCCAAGCGCATCGTCTATATGTTTGATGGCGATGCCGCGGGCCAGAAGGCCGCTCGTCGTGCGATTCAGTTTATTGAGCAGGATTCGATGGATCTGCGCTGCGTGGTGCTGCCCGACGGCAACGATCCCATGGAGTTCATCACGGCGCGCGGCGGAGAGGAGCTGCAGAAACGCATTGACGCTGCCGAGCCCCTCATGGACTTTGTGTACCGTTCGCTGCAGGAGTCGAGCGACATCACCACGCCGGGCGGTCGCGCTAAGGCGCTCGAGGATGCGCTGACGCTCATCTATCCGCTGCGCGATAGCTATATGATCGACACGTACTTTATCCAGATTGCCGACCTGCTGGGTTTGGATCTGGAGACCGTGCGTGCGAGCTCGGGCCGTGTGTTTCGTGATGTCGCCAAGCGCGAAGATGCGGAACGCCGCCGTGAGCAGAACTATGAGCGCCAGCGGGCGCAGGCCGAGCGCTCCGGTAGCGCGGGCGGTCGGGCGTCGGGTTCTCGCGATGCCGGTCGCGGTGCTTGGGCATCGGGCGCGACGCCGCCGGTGTCCGCGCCGGTCGAAGAAGAGCCGTACGACTACGTCCCGCTCGATGCCTACGGTGCCGCGCCCGTGGAGGTCGTCGAAGATCTTCCGCCGATCGATGTGCCTGATGGTATGGGCGCTGCGCCCGCCGGTGCCCCGACAGACGCCTCGGCCCCTATGGTTCTTACCGATCTTGAGCGCAAGTCTTTGGCGGGGGAGCGCGAGCTGTTGACGATGCTTACGAGCTACCCCGACCTGTTCCGCACGTATGCCGACCGCATCTGCTCCATCGAGTGGGTTGACCAACGTCACGAGTCCATCGCATGGGCCGTTCTGGCAACGCCGCCGGGAACCGATCCTGCAGCCTGCATGGATGCGGCACGCTCGGTGTGTCCCCTGTCTCTTATACACATCTGACGCTG
>USEK01000083.1 GCA_900553705.1 uncultured Collinsella sp. | reverse complement strand
GTCTCGTGGGCTCGGAGATGTGTATAAGAGACAGGCCCTGGATATAGCGCGACCACTGGTGCATGCCGGCCTCGCCAATCTCCTCGCCGTAGGTCTTGGCGACGTCGAACTTGCCGTCGGTGTACTCGGCAAAGCCCTTCTCCTTAGGCATAGACTCGATGCCCTCGGAGTGGAGGCAGTTCTCGGTGTCGTCGAGGTCGACGTCATAGGTGAGGTTGCCGATGTTGGGGTTAAGCGAGGCGATGTCATCGGTGAGCTTCATGGCGATCCACTGATGGCCGGAAAGTGCGGCGAACAGCCAGGTCTCATTGTTGTCGGAGATGATAATCTGGTCGTTGCCGCAGGCGCCCTGGTCGTCGATGATCTTGCCGAGGAGCTCGACACCCTCACGTGCCGTGGCGCTTTCGCCCAAGATTACGCTGCCGTAGCTATATTCGCCAATGCCAGTATCGGTCAGGGGGTCCGCAGCCTTGGCAGCTGCATTCATGTAGGTGGTCAGCGTGGCGGAGCAGGAGACACCCTTCTCGTTGATGCCAGCCTCGGAGTAGGCATCCCAGCGCTCGTCCCACTGACTGGGGTGGTCACGCACATAGGTGTAGCGATACGAGGTCTTGGTCGAGGTATACACGAATGCAGACTCATCCGAGCTGTAGGTGTGACCAGGGCCAAACGAAGGCTCGATGCCAAAGTGCTTGAGGTAACGCTTGCGGTAGTCCTCAGCACGGCCGTAGTACGTATTACCGTCGGCCGTCAGCTTGTTGCCCATATAGACCTGCGTGCAGGCGAGCGCAGAGGTCGGCATGGACATGATGGTTGCAGCTCCAAAGGCGAGGCCTATGCCTAGCTTCTTGAGCGCGTTGACGGGGTGAGTTTTCCTCATTTTCCCTCCCAGCGTGCGAAAGCCCTCCGTTGCCAGAGGGCTTCAGCCAATAAAGACACCCCATTAGCGTAACGAACTGGAAACAATATTCATCTATGAAAGAAACTTACTCGATAAGCGTAATGAAATATGCGATGAGCGGTTAATTATACTCGGTTTATAGCTTTACTTTAATAAAGACGCCCTGCAATTACTGTACCTGAATAAAGCGCCTTGCACGGGGCGCAAAGAAAATCCCCCGCTGTTTGGCAAATGCATAAACAGCAGGGGAGACGATAATTGGATGAATATCATACCAATGTGGAATTACTTCTTCCGGCGGTGGATCACGTTGATCGCATAGCCGACGAGCATGGCCAAAACGATGATGATAAAGCCGAGCAGGGGATTGTCGTTCATAGGGTCCTCCTATTTTCCGAGCGGGGAGAATTCGTCGACGATGAGGTCGAGGCATTGTGGAAGCGCGCGGGCTCCAAAGACGCCCGAATTGCTGGAGATAATCTCGCCATCGAACTGCATGCCCAGCGACGGGGTGCAGGTGATCTTGGCTTCCTTGGTCTGGATGATCTTGAACTGTGGGCGCCCGAGTACCTTGCCGGCGGGGTCAAGCGCAGCGGTGATCACGGTAGGCAGCAGCTGCACAGTGCGCACGGGTTCGATGACCGCAATGTCGACCATGCCATCGTTCATGCGGCAGTCGGGGAACAGGTTGATGTCGTTTTGGATGACCGAGGTGTTGCCGGCCATGCAGCAAATGCCGTCGAGCTCCTCGACAATGCCGTCATGCTCAATGGTAAAGTGCGCTACCGTAGGGTTGGGTGTGGCGAGTGCAGAGAGGAAGTAGGCGATCTCGCCGATGTCGTTTTTGGTGGGAGCGGCCTTCATCATGATTTCGGCGTCGAAGCCCGAGCCGGCGATGATGATAAAGCCGTGGCGCTTCTCGTTGCCGTTCTCGTCGAGCCAAAAGAGCTCGCCCATGTCCACTTTGACCGTGCGACCGGCGCGGCAGGCCTTGGCAAGCGCCGCTGCCTCGGGGGCATTACCGATGTTGTTAAAGAACAGGCAGGCCGTACCGGAGGGGAAGACGAGCGTGGGGACACCGCATCCGCGCATCTGATCGAGCACGTTGGAGACGGTGCCGTCGCCGCCCGAAACGACCACGCGGTCAAACTCGCGCACGTCTGCCACGGCGTCCTCGGGCTCCATGCCATCGCCGATAAAACGCATCACGACCTCGTCGCCGCCCTGCGCGAGGGCGTGCGTGAATGCGTAGATTTCATCTGAGCTGGGGCCCGATGCCGGGTTGTGGATGATAAGGCAGCGCATACTTACGTTCCCGTTCTGTGACTAACCGAGTATAGTTGTAAGGCAATGCCGATATCCTACCCGTGTTTTTCGGGCCTAACCTTATTCGATGGGTTGATATGTACATTTCCACACATCAGGCTCTACTCGACTTTTGCCAGCGCGCCCGTGAGTTTGACGCGATTGCCGTCGATACCGAGTTTTTGCGCGAGCGCACGTTCCATCCGCGCCTGTGCCTGGTTCAGATTGCCACCCCTGCCGAGAGCGTCGCGGTCGATCCCCTGGTAATCGACGACCTATCGCCGCTGGCCGAGCTTATGGCCGACGAGAGCGTGACCAAGGTCTTCCACGCGTGCTCGCAGGATATGGAGGTCATGCTCCATACCGTGGGCGTGCTGCCGCGACCGATTTTCGATACGCAGGTCGCCGCCGCCTTTTTGGGCGAGCGCCAGCAGATTTCGTATGGCGCGCTTGTTCAGACGTTCTGCGGCGTATCGCTGCCCAAGACCGAGTCGCTGACCGACTGGTCGCGCCGCCCGCTGACCGATAAACAGATCGAGTACGCGATCGATGACGTCAAGTACCTGATCGTCGCCTATACCGAGATGATGAGCCGCCTGCGCGAGCTGGGCCGCGTGGACTGGGTGCTCGACGAGCTGCGCCCGCTGGCTGACGAGTCGCACTATCGCGCCGATCGCCACGAGGCGTTCCGCAAGGTCAAACGCATCAATTCGTGCAGCCGTCACCAGTTGGGCATCGCACGCGAGCTCGCCGCCTGGCGCGAGGATCGCGCCGAGCGTCGTAACATCCCACGCAAGTGGGTCATGTCCGACGACACGCTGCTTGCGCTCGTTAAGCGCAATCCCGTGCGCGTTGAGGAGTTCCGTAGCATTCGCGGTACCGATCAGTTGGGGGAGCGCGACGTGGACGGTGCGCTCATGGCCATCAAACGCGGCGCGAGCTGCCCGCACGATCGCCTGCCGCTCATGGTGCGCGGGCATCGCCAGATCTCTCCGGAGCTGGAGAGCGTGACGGACCTGATGTACGCGCTCATCCGCCTGGTTGCCGAGCGCTCGGGCGTGGCGACCTCGGTCATTGCCTCGCGCGATGACCTGGCCGACTATATTGAGCACCCCGAGCAGAGCCCCCTGCGCGAAGGCTGGCGTTTTGAGCTTGTGGGCTCGCGCCTGGACGATCTGCTCTCGGGCAACATGGGACTCACCGTGAAGGACGGAAAGATTGAACTGTTATAGGGAAGCCTAGCCGGCTGAGTGGGTAGAATGCCTCCAACGTGTAACTCGATTCGGAGGAATTCGCATGCCTTATTACTATGGATACGGCTTTGGTATCGACCCGCTGTACCTGCTGGTTGTTCTTGTCTGCACGGTGCTTGGCCTTGCCGCACAGAACTATATCAACTCGACGTACAAAACCTGGTCCAAGGTTCGCTCGGACGGTGACACGGGCGCCACGGTCGCGCGCCGCATGCTTGACGCCAACGGTTGCAATGCCGTGGGTATCAAGGGTGTCGCCGGTGAGCTCACCGACCATTACAACCCGCAGGATAACAACCTGTATCTCTCGGATGCCAACCGTTCGGGTGGATCGGTCGCAAGCGTTGCCGTCGCCTGTCACGAGGCGGGCCACGCCGCTCAGCGTCAAAGCGGCTATGCCATGATGAAGGTGCGCACCGCCCTGGTCCCGGTCGTCAACTTTACCCAGAACACCTGGACCATCGTGTTGCTCTTGGGCCTGTTTATGAACATTGCCGGGCTCACAACCCTCGCGTTGATCTTCTTCTCGTTTAGCGTGCTGTTCCAGTTGGTTACGCTGCCGGTCGAGATTGATGCCAGCCGCCGCGCCGTGGCATATATTGAGCAGTCGGGTATGAGTTCCAAGCAGGTCAATGGTGCCAAGAAGGTGCTGACGGCCGCCGCGCTTACCTATGTTGCCGCTGCGCTCACCTCGATTATTCAGCTGCTCTATCTTATGGCTCGCTACAACAGAAACTCCAACCGATAACAAATGGGACAGGCAGGCGCCGCGGGGATTCGTGTCCTCGCGGCGCTGTACTATGTGTTGGACTTAAATTTGCACGGGGCTGGAGCCTCTGTGCGCGATAACGAAAGGAGGCTGCGTGGCAGGCTGGAACCTAACTGGCAATGCTGTTTCCGCCGAATTTGACGGCTCGGACGATCAGGAGCGCAAGGAGCTCAGCGTGAGCCAGGCGGTGGAGATCGCCGCCGGTGCGCTCGATGCCATTCCGCAGCTGAGCGTTCTGGGCGAGGTCACGGGTTTCCGTGGTCCCAACGCCCGAAGCGGCCACTGCTACTTCCAGATTAAAGACGACTCGGCCGCCGTCGACTGCATCATCTGGAAGGGCACCTATCTCAAGCGTACCTTCGATCTGCGCGACGGCATGCAGGTGAGCTTTAAGGGCAGCTTCAACCTCTATAAGCCCACGGGTCGTATGAGCTTTGTCGCTCGCTCGTTTTCGCTGGCGGGGGAGGGTCTGCTGCGTCAACAAGTGGCGCAACTGGCCGAAAAGCTACGCCGCGAGGGCCTGATGGACGAAGCGCGCAAACGCCGCATCCCGGTGTTTTGCTCACGCGTGGCGGTCGTCACCTCGCTTTCCGGTGCGGTAATCGACGACGTCAAGCGTACGCTGCGCCGACGCAACCCGCTCGTCGAGCTCGTCTGCGTGGGCGCAAAGGTTCAGGGCGAGGGTGCGCCGGCAGAGCTTATTGAAGGCTTGCGCCGCGCCGCTGCCATTACGCCGGCGCCCGACTGTATTTTGCTGGTGCGCGGCGGCGGCTCCTTTGAGGACCTCATGACCTTTAATGACGAGGAGCTTGCCCGCGCGGTGGCGGCTTGTCCCGTGCCCGTGGTGACCGGCATTGGCCATGAGCCCGATACCTCGATTTGCGACATGGTGAGCGACCGTCGCGCCCCCACGCCTACGGCGGCGGCCGAATCGGTGGCGCCGGCTATGACGGAGTTGGCCGATGTGCTCGAGGCGCGCTATCAGCGTCTGGGTGCCGCGATGGCATCGATGATTGGGTCGGCCCAGGTCGACCTGGAGATGCTCGATCAGCGCGGTCGCCGTGCCTGGGATACCTATACGGCTCGCTTGGGCGATGCGCTCGATGCGGCTGCGTGCCGCCCGTGCCTCAACGACCCAACGTTTATGGTCGAGCGTCGCGAATCGGAGCTTGCGCTGACTGCCGATCGCCTGTCGGGCGCTATAGTGCGCTCGGTCGGGACATTCCGCTCCAACTTTGAGCGCCTGCCCGAGCGTCTGGTTGCAAGCACCTCGGGGCTCGATGGCAAGCGCCATGCGCTCGCGCTTGCGAGTTCCCGTCTGGAGCATCAGGGGCGCACGATGCTCAACAAGCCCGCGTCCGACCTGGGCCGTGCGGCAGCCTCGCTAGATGCCCTGTCGCCGCTCAAGGTGCTTGCCCGTGGTTATTCCATCGCGTACAGCGATGATGGGGTGGCCACGAGCGCCAAGACCTTTAAGCCCGGTGACGCCATCCGCGTGCGCATGGCAGACGGCAACGTGGCGGCAACGGTCGATACGGTCGAGTAGGCCGCGTTTCATAGCGATAAACCTTTAGGAAAGGAAGCAGATATGGCAGAGAAGACCCCGGTCGAGCAGCTTACGTACAAGCAGGCCTCGCAGGAGTTGGAGCTCATCATCCGCAGCTTGGAGTCGGGCGATATGGAGCTCGAGGAGTCGCTCGAGAGCTATACCCGCGGCGTCGAGCTCCTCAAGAGCCTGCGCACCCGCCTGTCCGATGCCGAGCAGAAGGTCTCGGTGCTCCTTAAGGACGTCGACGGCAACGACGTGCTCGCCGACGGCGAGGCCGCCAACACCGACGACAACCTCTCGTTCTAACCATCCCGACCAAATATAATTACCTTGGTCTGTGAGAAAGGAACCAACCATGTGTGATTGCATCTTCTGCAAAATTGCCAACCACGAGATCCCCTCGACCGTTGTCTATGAGGACGATCAGGTCATCGCCTTCGACGACCTCAACCCCCAGGCGCCGGTCCACACGCTCGTAATCCCCAAGAAGCACTACAGCGACATCGCCGACAACGTGCCTGCCGAGACCATGGGCGCCATGGCTCACGCCATCCAGGAGGTCGCCAAGGCCAAGGGTCTGGAGGACGGTTTCCGCGTCATCTCCAACAAGGGCGTCAACGCCGGCCAGACCGTCATGCACTTCCACATGCACGTCCTCGGCGGCAAAAACCTGGGCGAGAACCTCATCTGAGGACGCGTGGCCCGTCGACTTGGCTGCCTTTGGAGCTGTCTCTTATACACATCTGACGCTGCCGACGACTAGTCGAGTGTAG
>USEK01000082.1 GCA_900553705.1 uncultured Collinsella sp. | reverse complement strand
ATGCTTGACGGATTGGCGTCTCAGCAGGTAAAAGGCGGCAAAAATTACTTCAACTTTTTTCGGGCGACAATCGAGCGATCGGCGACGGCGGGGCCATATGTGTCAAAAGCATCGTCTGCCGAGGAAACCTTGCCGCTCGCCGAATTGCACGAACGTAAAAATCGCCAATTATGGAGACGGTCTCGAACACGTCGACGAAACGATGCGGTAACATCTCCCTGCAAACACTGTAGTTAGCTAAAGGGGGAGTTCGCGTGTCTGCAACCATCAAACCCTTCACCGACGAGTTCGAAGAGTATGGCCGCGATGAGTCTCGCACGTCGGGCGAGGCCTCGAGCATCTCGTTTCCGACAACGGAAGACGAGGTCCGTGCCATTTTGGAAAAGCTCCATGCCGAGCGTGTCCCGGTAACGGTTCAGGGCGCCCGAACCGGCCTTGCCGCCGGTGCCGTGCCCCACGGCGGGCATATCCTCAATACTTCCCGTATGAATCGCTACTTGGGCCTTCGCCGCGATGAACAAGACCAATTTCTGCTGCGCGTGGAGCCGGGCGTTGTGCTCTCGGAGCTGCGTAAGCAGCTGAGCAAGAAGGTACTGCCGACCGCTGGTTGGGACCAGGCATCGCTTGAGGCCTACGAGGAGTTCCAAGAGTCCCCCGAGCAGTTCTTTCCCACCGATCCCACCGAGGCATCTGCCTGTCTGGGCGGCATGGCGGCATGCAACGCCTCCGGCGCCCGCAGCTACGCTTACGGTCCCATGCGCCCGCATATCACGGGACTCCACGTCGCGCTGCCTGATGGCGATTTGCTTGAGCTTCAGCGCGGCGAGGCTTTTGCCCAGGGCCGCCACCTGTCACTCGTGACGGCAGAGGGCCACACACTCGAGCTCGATCTTCCCGGCTATACCATGCCCGAGACAAAAAATGCCTCAGGCTATTTCGTTGCGGACGAAATGGACGCCATCGACCTCTTTATCGGTGCGTGCGGCACACTCGGCGTTATTACCGAGCTCGAGATCGCCCTGCAGGCGGCGCCTGCGGTCGTTTGGGGTGTGAGCTGCTTTTTCGATAGCGAAGACAAGGCCGTGTCCTTTACCGATTCCGTGCGTCCCGTCCTGTCCCATGCGGCTGCCATCGAGTACTTCGACGCTGGCGCCCTGGATATTCTACGTCGCCAGCGCGAGCAGTCGACGGCGTTTGCCTCGCTGCCGGCGCTCGACAAAGACGCCAAGGTCTGTGTCTACGTGGAGCTCGACTGCGATGACGAGGCGCAGGCGACCGAGGAGCTGTACCACCTTGGATGGGTGCTGGAGTTTGCGGGCGGCCGCGACGATGCGACATGGGTCGCCCGCACCGAAGTCGATCGCGAGTGCCAGCGGTTCTTCCGCCACGCGGTGCCCGAGAGCGTCAACATGCTCATTGACGAGCGTCGCCGCACCGACCCCACCATCACCAAGCTGGGCTCGGACATGTCGGTGCCCAATGCACGCCTTGCCGATGTCGTGGCCCTCTATCGCCGCACACTGGCCGAAAGCGGGCTTGAATCTGCTGCCTGGGGGCACATCGGTAACAACCATCTGCATGTGAACATCCTGCCGCGCGATGCGCAAGACTACCGTCGCGGTGGCGAGCTGTTTGCCCAGTGGGCTGCGGAGGTAACGGCTATGGGCGGCGCCGTCTCCGCCGAACACGGCGTCGGCAAGATCAAGGCGGGCTTCTTGGAGACGATGTACGGCCACGAGGCCATGGTCGAGTCGGCGCAGCTCAAGCTCCAGCTCGATCCTGCCGGCCAGCTGGGTCGCGGCAACCTGTTTGCGGAGAAGCTCTTGGATGAACTCGTCCAGAAAGGGGGCGCGTGAATATGAGTGATTTCCATATGGTGGTGTGCGTTAAGGCCGTGCCGGGCAGCACCGAGGTCAAGATGGACCCCAAGACCAATACCATCGTGCGTGATGGCAAGCAGGCGGTCATTAATCCCTTCGATGCAAGTGCCCTCGAATGTGCGCTAGCGCTGAAGGACGACTTTATCGGCTTTGGCATGGACGTGCGCGTGACGGTGGTGTCGATGGGCATCCCCGCGACCGAGTCGCTGCTGCGCGACTGCATCGCTCGAGGTGCCGACGACGCGCTGCTGCTGACCGATCGCGCCTTTGCAGGTGCCGATACCCTGGCAACCACCTATGCCCTCAAGTGCGGCATCGAGGCGCTCGACGAGGACTTCGACCTGCTCATCTGCGGCAAGATGGCGGTGGATGGCGATACGGCCCAGATTGGCCCCGAGCTTGCCGGTGCTTTTGAGATTCCCTGTGTGACCGACGTGAGCTGCGTGCAAAGCGCGGGCTTTACGACCTGTGGTTCACTGGCGCTTGTTCACAGCTGCGATGCCGGCGAGGAGACGGTGTGTCTTGAGATGCCGTGCGTGATGACGACTGCCAAGGAGATTGGCCAGTTGCGTATGCCGAGTATTGCCGGTATTCGCGCGGCGGAGGAGGCGGACGTGCGCGTGGTCAGTGCCGCCGACGTGAACGCCGACCCCGCGCGTTGCGGTCTTGCCGGGTCGCCGACACAGGTCGTGCGCTCGTTTGTGCCCGACCGTGACCAAACGTGCGAGGACGTTGACGGAACGGCGTCCGAGCAGGCGGCAAAACTTGCCAAGATTATCGAGGGGATGGCATAGATGAGCGGACTGATTATCGATAGCGAAGCCTGTATCGGCTGCGGTCGCTGCGTTCGCGCCTGTGCCTCGGGCGGCATCGTAGTGGAAGGCGAGCGACCCAGCCGATGCGCCCGCGTAACCGACGGCTGCATCCTATGCGGTGGGTGCGTCGACGCCTGCCCTGTCAACGCTATCTCGATCGAGCGTGACGAGGCCGCTGGTGCGGTTGACCTCGATGCGTATCGAGACATTTGGGTATTCGTGCAGACCGACGAGCACGATACGGTGACTCCCGTTGCCTATGAGCTTATGGGCAAGGGCCGCGAGCTTGCCGATGCGCGCGGCTGCCGTCTGGTGGCACTGGTCGGTATGGGTCCCGAGGGTTCTCTCGGCGACCTGGAGCATCTGGTTTGCGCGGGCGCCGACGAAGTCCTGGCCTGTCGCGACGAGCGCCTGCGCCAAAACGATGCGGAGGTCTACGCCCGCTTGATCTGCGATTTGGTAGCCGAATGCAAACCCGAGGCCATCCTATACGGTGCGACCGCCTTTGGCCGCGAACTGGCACCCGGCGTTGCCGTGCGCTTGCAGACGGGCCTTACGGCTGACTGCACCGTACTTTCGATGGATACGGAGACGGGACTGCTGCAACAGACGCGTCCGGCGTTTGGCGGCAACCTAATGGCCACCATCGTCTGCCCCAATCATCGTCCCCAGATGGCAACGGTTCGTCCCGGCATCTTTAAGGCGCCCGACTTTGACTACAACCGCTCTGGCACGATCACCCAGATATCGCTTGCGGATGATGCTAAGGCCCGTGTCGAGATCTCGATTCCCGCCGAGGAGTGGGGGCGGCAGGCTTCGATCGCCGATGCCGAGCGCCTGGTCGTGGTGGGTCGCGGCATTGGTTCCAAGAAAAACCTGCCGCTGATGCGAAGGCTCGCCGAGGCTCTGGGAGCCGAGCTTGGTTGCACGCGACCTGTCGTGGAGGCCGGCTGGTTGGAGTATCGCCATCAGATTGGCCAGACCGGCGTATCGGTTTCGCCCAAGCTTCTCGTGAGTATCGGTGTTTCGGGCGCCATCCAGCATCTTGCCGGCATCGGTGGGGCGGAGTGCATTATCGCCATCAATGAGGACCCGGATGCCCCCATCTTTGGTGCTGCCCAGTACAAGGTTGTCGGTGATGCCGTCGAGGTCGTCGAGGAGCTGCTGGCCCAGTTTGAGCGCTAGGCACGCGCCAGCCAGTCGCGCATCTCGTCCTTTAGGCGGCTCCAGGTTGCCTGCGTGGCGGGGTCGGTAAAGGGCTGTGTAATGCCAAAGGGCGCGTCGAGCAGGCGGTAGATATCGCCTTGCTCGCGCGCCAGCGCGCGGCTTGCTGGATAGACGAGCTCAAACATAAAGCAGATGAGTCCCACCAGGTAGTCCGCCGGCTCGTTGCGCTCGTCGCGCGCGACGCACCGATGCTCGTCAAAGGCGGCAAGCGTCGGTACCGAGAAGCGACTGGCTAGAAACGCGTCCTCATCCACCTTGAGGATGGTATCGACGGTGCTGTCGGCGATGGTGCGCATAATGTCGATCTTGTCGCCATCGCGCACGATGTCGCAGAAGCTCCGCGTGCGCTCGTCGAGCTGTGCGGGTAGACGGAAATCGCTGTGATAGGCGATGCTCGCTCGGATGAGCTCATCTTCTGCCGGGTCATCGATAAAGTCGCGGATGCTCATTACGGCGGGTGCATCGGCGGGATTCTCGCCAAAGAGGACCTCGATGCCCAGCACTGCATGGCTCATGCTCTCGGCGTCCTTAAAGGTGTCCCAGCGTCGCAGCTGCTCAAAGCGGCCCATATCGTGCAGCAGGCCGCAAAGCCATGCCAGGTCAATATCTTCTGACGACCAGCCCTGCTCGCGCGCTACGGCATCGCATGCCTCGGCCACGTGGTACGTATGCTCGATTTTGAGCGCGATGCGTGGGTTGGTGGCGTCGTAGGCATCGGTGTAGCTTTTGAAGGCCGCGCGCGCCCGGTCTCGATCGATAGCTGTCATAATGACTTCCTAAAAAGTTGTGTCTTTCGATCCGGTGGCAATTGTAGGTGAACTCGGTTGCTGTCGGATGATGATTCTGCCGTGTCGCTACATGCGGTTCGGAGACCTTGTCAGGATGAGAAGCGTATGGTGCTCAAAATCGTTAGAACCGTCTGGCCAGTGATGCTTACCTATGTTGCAATAGGCGCGCCGTGCGGAATGATCATGGGGCAGACGGGAATGGAGCCCTGGATGGTCTTTGCCCTGAGCAGCACGTTTGTGACGGGCAGCGGGCAGTTTATGATCTGCAACCTGTGGCTGGCGGGTGTGCCTGCAGCATCGATCGTCGCGAGCGTCGCCGCCGTCTCCTCGCGTTTTGCGCTTTACTCGGCATCGATCGCGCCGCATCTGACGGGTGCCTCGAAGTGTCAGACGCTGGCTGTTGCCGCGACACTTACCGAGGAGGCATACGGCATCTCGCTTGCCAAGTTGGTTGAAGGGGAGGATTGGGGCCCGCGTGAGTCCTTCGTGCTCAACGTGATCCTTATCGCAACATGGGACGTTTCGTGTACGACGGGCGCCATCGTCGGCGCCGTTGTCGATGTTCCCACCGCCATTGCAGCCTTTGTCTGCACCTCACTCTTTATCTGCCTGCTCTTTTCGCAGCGGCTGTCGCGCGGCAATGTCGTGGCTGCTGTTATGGCTGCGGTGTCTGTCGCCATATGCAAGTTCTTGGGCCTCACGAATATTGCCGTGCCGGCAAGCGTCGTGGCCGGCATTGCCATTGCGTTGGCGTGCGATGCTGTATTTGACGGAAGAGGTGCCCGCGATGCCCGTTAACGAGTTCTTGGTTCTGTGGCTGTCGTCGTGGGCTGCTATCGCGTTCTTTCGCATCGCGCCGGCGTTCGCCTTGCGCGGGCGGACCCTGTCGCCCCGTATTACCGAGGCCCTGGGCTATATCCCGCCCGCTGCCTTTGCCGCGCTGGTCGCCAACGACTTGGTGAGCCCCGGCGCGTTCGACGCGGGACTCTGGCCTGCCTTGGTTCCCTGGATTGCGGCTGCCGGCGTCGTGGTGGTGGCAATCAGGACAAAGTCGATGTTGTGGTGCTGCGTCTCGGGCATCGTACTCTATATCGTCTTGAGCCTTATATAGGGGTGGCGTCGCGGGCGCCGAATCTCGTTCCATCCCAACTTGTCGAATTTTTCACCGAGCTGGTCTATTTCTTCTGGTACCATGGTCAAACTTTACTGTAGCAAAGCGTGACGTGGGCTTTTGTACCCCGTCAGCGGAAATGGGGGTTTCATGGCACAGGAAGCGACCGCCAACGAGCAAAAGAAATTCAAGGTCCCGCGCATCCCGGGCGACATCATGATCTATCCGATGATCGTCGGTCTTTTGCTCAACACCTTCTGCCCGCAGGTTTTTGAGATCGGCGGCTTCTTTACGGCTGCCTGCCGCGGTGGCTCCAATACCATCGTCGCCGCGATCCTGCTGTTTGTGGGCGCCGGCATCAGCTTTAAGTCCACGCCGGGCGCCATCAAGACCGGTATCGTCGTGCTGATTCCCAAGCTGGTCGTCGCAGCGGCTCTCGGCCTAGGCGTGGCATATTTCTTTAACGACAACTTCCTGGGTCTGAGCTCCGTGTCTATCATCGGCGGCATTACGTTTTGCAACATGGCGCTCTATACGGGCATTATGGGCGAGTTCGGCGATGAGTCCGAGCAGGGCGCCGTCGGTATCCTGTTCTTTACGGCCGGCCCCGCCGTCACGATGATCATCCTTGGTGTTTCGGGTCTTGCCAACATCCCTGTCGGTACTATCATCGGCTCCATTTTGCCGCTCGTTATCGGCATGGTTCTGGGCCTGTCTCTTATACACATCTGACGCTGCCGACGACTAGTCGAGTGTAGA
>USEK01000081.1 GCA_900553705.1 uncultured Collinsella sp. | reverse complement strand
ATGCAGCAGGGGCTCTCAATGTTTTTATGTCCTGCTCATATCGTCTCTGCCGGCACTCGGGGACACTCCTCACTCTGGTGCATTGGGGACAGGTTTGTTTGCACCAGGTTGGTGCAGATTAGCCTGGTCCCATTGCACCAATTTCGTATGCGCTAGATAAAGAGCTCGCATTCCTTCCGCACGACGCAAACCTTGCTCAGCATCTGGGAAACAGCGGATAGCTTGTTGGGATCAAGCTTACGAGCGCCTCGCGGACATACGGCAATGCAGCGCATGCAGGAGATGCACGCCTCGCCAGCTGCTCGTTTGGGGTCACCCTTGTCGATAGCACAAACGGGACACGCCGCGGCGCATGCACCGCAGGAGACACAATCCCCTGTTGCCTCGGGTGCCATGCGGTGACCTCCGGCTTGTTTATAAGGACGATTGCCGGGAATAGAGGGCTCGGATGTATCCTCGGCCAACAGCTTTTGCTGAATTTGCTGCGCAAACTCTGCGAGCTGCGCCGCATCCTGCGCATCCGGACGACCGGCAGCAAACTGTCGCGCAATGGAATGTTCTGCAATGGCCGCAACTGCCGCGATCACCCGGAATCCCGCATGCTTCGCAACGTCCTCCAGCTCTACGAGCGTGTCCTCAAACGCGCGGTTTCCGTATACACAAACCAAAACAGCCCGAGCCCCGTTGCCGCGCACCATGCCCAACCGGTCAGCCACCACAGCCGGGATTCTACCGGCATACGCCGGCGCAGAGATTACGGCCACGTCGTCCTTAGTCATCGACACAGCGCTGAAATCTAGCCCGCTATCGGTCAAATCGACGGTAACGGTATTCTTGTCCAGCGCCCCGGCCACAAGGCCAGACACCTTCCGCGTTCCGCCCGTCGGACTAAACACAATTTCGAATACGCTCATCGAGGCACCCTCTCCCTACGCCAGGCAACACGTCAAGCCGTTTTCACATTCAGACAGAGTATACGGCGCATGGGGGGAGCTCCCCGTTTTGGTGCGCTAGGCAGCCCGATACACCAACCCATACTGCCCGCCTTTTCGGTTTGCATAATTCCCGGTACAGATTGCATATATTTACTGGATACCGCCGCGTTCTCCTGAGGTACCCCATCCTGGCCCGTGCAAAAAACGGAGTATTCTGCAACGTGACCGCGCCAGCACCGCCGCGGGTGGGCAAAACTGTAGGGCGCCGTATCATTCTAAGTCCCGACATGGCGAGAATGACGCGCCCCTGCTCCGGAAAACGGCGAAATCTGACTCGGAACGCTCGCTAGGGATATCCGAAGGCCACCGTTG
The DNA here is from genome assembly GCA_900553705.1 of uncultured Collinsella sp. Lineage (GTDB taxonomy): Bacteria > Actinomycetota > Coriobacteriia > Coriobacteriales > Coriobacteriaceae > Collinsella. Next base: position 5,287 of record USEK01000081.1, on the reverse strand, counting down.
GCGACGTCGAATCATATGCAGACAACTCGAACTGCAGAATACTCCAAAAAATGCACGGCGCACCCCATAGGACCCATTGCTGCATGGCGGAAAATAGGTCCTCAGCATCCCCCAGATGCATTCCCGAGAACATCACGTTTGAATTAGCGATGGACACGGCAAACAAAAGGGCCCGAGCGTTATTTGCTCGGGCCCTTAGCTTGTCTCACGCTAGCGCGCGATGCGCATCTTACTTGCGCTTGCCGCCGCCGTCGCCGGGGCGACGGGAGCTGCCACCGCGCTTGCCGCCACGGCTGTTGCCGTAGCTGCCACGGTTATCGCGACCGCCGGCACGGCCGCCACGGGAGCCGGCCTGGTTGCCGCCACGACCACCACGATAGCCGCCGCGACGCTCTTCGCGGGTATCGTCGTAGTTGCGCCAGTCATCGCGACGATCACGGCTGGCACGCGGGTCACGACGATCGCGCGACTCGTTAGAACGACCAGCGCCGCCGCGGCCGCCATTGCCGCGAGCACCCTCGCGACGCTCGCCGCCGCGGCTACCGCGCTCTTCAAAGCGCTTGCCGCCACGGGACTCACCGCCACGGGCACCTCGCTCACCGCGACCCTCGCCGCCGCGACGCTCATCACGGCCACCGCGCTCGTCATCACGACCGGAACGACGGCGGTCGCCCGCACCGCGCTTGCCACCGCGCGAACCGCGGCCCTCGTCCTCGCGCTCGACACGACGACGGCCACCACGGTCCTCGTCCTCACGACGACGGCGGTGTGCCTCGCCCTGGAACTGCTTGGCACGACGCTCGGCACGGTTGCCGCGCGCAGGCTGCTCAGCGGCACCAGCACCGCCGCGCTCCTCGGCAGCTACCTCGCGAGCCACGCTCTCAACAGCCTCGTCCACGCGAGCCTGAACGCCCTCGCGCACGCGGGTCTTGCCGCCGCGCTTGGGACGGCTCGGACGCTCGCCGTCGCCGCGGCGCTCGTCGCGACCGCGGTTGGAACGACCGGCAACATCGCCGTAATCATCGCCGTTGCGCTTGCCGTCGCGACGCGCCTGCTCAAGCTTCTTCTTGCTCTTGGACTTGCCGCGCTTAGTCTTCTTCTTCACCTTAAAGGCCGCAGGGTCGCGCTCGGGATCAACCGCAGGCGGGTTGGGACCCACATGCAGGTCGCCGGCCTCGTAGATGTCGGCAGTCTTGTCCATGAGCTTCTCGATCTCGTAGAACTCGTCGACGTCCTGCTCGGTCACAAACGTAATGGCCCAGCCCAGCTCGCCGGCGCGGCCCGTACGGCCAATGCGGTGGATATAGTCGGTCGGCTCGGCCGGCACGTCAAAGTTCACGACGTAGCGCACGTCGCTAATGTCGATGCCGCGGGCGAGAACATCGGTTGCCACCAGCACGTCGACGGTGCCGTCGCGGAAGGCAGAAAGCGCGCGCTCGCGCTGGGCCTGGCTACGGTTGCCGTGAATCGCGGCGGCCTTGATGCCCTTGCGCTCCAGACGACGGCAGCAGCTGTCGGCGCGGTGCTTGGTGCGCATAAAGACGATGGTGCGCTCCGGGCCCTCCTTCTTGAGAAACTCGGGCAACAGGTTGTTCTTGGCCTCGATGGACACCGGGAACACAAACTGGTCGACGGTGTCGGCGGTCGACGTGGCCGGCGCGATCTCCACGCGGGCCGGGTCACTCACCAGGTCGGTGATCTCGCCCACTGCCTCCTCGTCGAGCGTCGCAGAGAACAGCAGCGTCTGGCGCTCGGCCGGCGTCTCGCGCACAATGCGGCGGACGGCGGGCAAAAAGCCCATGTCGAGCATGCGATCGGCCTCGTCGAGCACCAGGACCTTAACCTCATCCAGGTGGCAGGCACCCTGCTCGATCAGATCGACCAGACGGCCCGGCGTGGCAACCAGGATATCGCAGCCGTACTTGAGTGCCGCGGTCTGCGGCTTGTAGCTCACGCCGCCCACGACGGTCACGGCAACATGGCCGGTGACGTCGGCGATCTTGCTCGCGACCTCGTCGATTTGCTGGGCAAGCTCGCGCGTAGGGGTGATGACGAGCATCACGGGGCCGCGGCCGTTGCCCTCGGGCTTTTTAGCACCGCGACGACGGTTGCGGCCGCCGCGCTCGCGCACGGGTTTGGGAGGAGCGATGTGCTCCAGATTATTCATGGTCGGCAGCAAAAAAGCGGCCGTCTTGCCGGTGCCGGTCTGAGCGGCGGCAAGCAGGTCACGGCCCTCGAGCACTACGGGGATCGAGCCGGCCTGCACGGGCGTGGGCGCCGTGTAGCCCAGGTTCTCGATAGCACGGAGTATCTCGTCGGAAAGGCCCAGCTCGTCAAAGGCGGGCAGGCTCTCGGTAGCGGACTCGACGGCCTGGGCGGCGTTGGCCTCATCGGCGGCATCGAAGGCAGCCTGGGCCATAGCCTCGCGGGTCTCGTCCAGAATCTCGGCGTCGGTGACGTCGGATACAGAATTACGCATATGTTGTTGTTCCTTATCTGCACGCGCAATGGGCACGGCATGCGGCCGCGCGGGCGTGCTTGGTAGTGCGCTAATACATACAAAAACAGGTGCGCACAGAGAGGACGTTGCTCAGCACGCTGGCGATCGCTTTGGCAGCCCTATCACGCGCCGTCCAGACGCAGCAGCTCTAAGCGATGGAGCAGATTCGCCGCCGGTTAGTATACCCGTACTCCGTATGCCCCCACGTAAACCACAGATGACGAGGCGGACGAGGTGGGCCTGGCCGATTGTGTCAATCTGTAACAGATGCAGGGCAAAACCGGGTCCAAATGTTATAGAACAAGACAGAGGGGGATTTCCGTTCAGTCCAACCAAAATCTCTCGGTCTTCCTGCAATTTCGAACATGCGGCCTATAATGTTGCTTTGGTTACGCTATATATTGCGCAGCCATTTAATACGTCGCCCACCGGGGGCCATTAATTCCTATCGCCATATTGGCTAGGAAGCAACCAAAGGAGGTATCCGTGGCAGCAGAGACGCCTTGCTCGGTCCTCTATAACGATATTCGCTCGTTCGGCGGTCTTAAACATCTCGAGATCGCCCGAATGCTTATCAACGGAAACTCTTATCTCGGCAGTACCCTGCTCGAGAAATGCTCTTCCAACCGCTCGTATCTCACCCGTTACATCGTCCATCGCAAGCCTGACCAGTGCGCGCCCGCCATCTACAGCGACTTTACCGTCACCACGCTCAACCTTTCCTCGGCAATCTGCAGCAAGCTCGGCGGCGGCGAGTCCGCCTATCGGGCAATCGCCGAGCACTATCGCGGTCCGGCCGCCAACGAAATGATGTCGGCTCTCGCCAGCTACAAGCTGGACAGCCGCCTATATGCAAATGCCCTCAATCGCATCGACAACTTTGACGGCAATGCCGTGCGCGAGAAAAGCACGCTTTACCTTATGCTCTTTGTGGCGACGGGCGCACTTGCCGATCCCGTTCAAGGCGTGGCCACCGTCGAGCGCTTTTGCGACAGCAAGACGGGCGGGCACTTTGGCACCACCGAAACCACCGTCGGACGTGGCTTTATGAGCAGCCTGGAGCAGCCGCGCGCCGTCGCCCCCAACCTCGGCCTGCTCAGGACACATGCCGACAACTGCGTCGACATGCAAATCCATCCCCTCACACGCGATCCACGCGGCACCGTGATTGGTTCTTTGCCCAAAACCTCGCCCAGCATCACCGATGTGGGCGCCGACACATCGCGCGAGCATCTTCGCATTTGGCTTGAGGGTGAGCACTGGTACGCCCAGGGCCTTGGATCGACCAACGGCACGGTGCTCGAATCGGGTGCAGGCGACGGCGATATCGTAATCGAGCCGCCCCGCGACCAACGAGAGCCCGGCAAAGTCTATCCCCCCGTGGAAATCGCCAATAGCGACAGACTTCATTTGGGTCTCTATACAACGTTTCTCGTTATTGTGGACTAGCGCGGACGGCGATCGAAAGACGGTCGCCGTCCGTCTTTCGTCTTCTACCCTCTGCGTCGTAAACGACAATACTCAGCGGTATGCGTGGGCAGTGCGGCTATCATGGTACTTTACCGATATCCGCACTGCCCACGCATACGCGCGGCAACCCATGCCAGACAAAGGAACGCCATGGATACTACCGATAGCGCCTATGGCGACAAACTTATCCGTCTCGACACGTTCGATACCGCCGTGGCAGTCGACCCCAGCGCCGAGGACGACGCCAAGCGACGGTTTATGACGCTTATTCTTCAGACGGCATACCGCGACGACGGCAATATCGGGCACGTGCTGCGCGCGACCAACACGAGCGGCGAGGTCTTTGCCGTCAAGCTACTCAAGGACAACGCCATCCTTTCCGACCAAGCCCCCGATCGCTCCGCCGAGCAAGCGGCTGCACACCTAGCTAACACCGCCGCGCTGTTCGAGGAGTACCGTCATCTGTGCACCGTCTCGCACCTGCGCGGATTTCCGCGCGTCTATGGCTATGGATCGTGCGAGGACGACCCGCTCATCCTCATGGAGTGGGTCGAGGGCACCTCGCTCAAGCAGGCGCTGCCCTTGCTTCCGCACCATGCCTCGGGCGGGCTAACCACCCAGATGGTGGCCGCCGTCGGAAACGCCGTGCTTCGCGCACTCCTGATGACCCAGGGGCTCGTGAATCCGGTCGTCCATCGCGACCTGTCGCCCGCCAATATCATGTTCCGTACCACCAGCCGAACGCTCGAGCAGCAGATCGCCGATTGCTCCTTTGACCCCTGTCTCATCGACATGGGCTCCGCGACCATTGCCCTCGGCGACGACACGATCACCCGGCGCGCCGACATCTGGCGCTTTGCCACGCCCGCATACGCCGCGCCCGAGATGCTCACGCAGGATATCGAAGGCATCGCGGCCCTTCGCCGCTCGCCCGCCATCGACGTCTACGCACTATCGAGCATTCTGTACCAGCTCTACAGCGGTCGTAAACCGTTCGATGTCGAGTCGACGGGTGCCGCGGCAACCGGCTCGTTCTACCTCATAAAGACCAAGACCAAGCCGGCACCGCTCGAGCCGCGATGCAGTGACGACGAGGCGCTCGTCCAAATCATCATGAAAGGCATCTCAGTCGAGCAGTGCGATCGTCCCACCGAGCAGCAGATGCTCGAGGTGCTCTCGGCATACCTCACCGATGCCGAATCCGAGGGCCGCGAGGGCGCGGGCAGTGACGCCACAATTGACATCGACTCCGGTACGCACCTTAAGGTCGACGTCGCCGGCGAGCGTGCGCGAGAGATCCTGGAGCAGGCCCGGCAC
>USEK01000080.1 GCA_900553705.1 uncultured Collinsella sp. | reverse complement strand
ACACTCGACTAGTCGTCGGCAGCGTCAGATGTGTATAAGAGACAGATGTAAAGCAATCCAGTATTTCGCATAATCTGGATCCGTATCTGGTGTGCGCTGTCATTAAGTCGGAATCGAATTGGGATCCCGAGGCCGAGTCGAATCAGGGTGCTCAGGGATTGATGCAGCTGATGCCTGAGACTGCCCATGATATGATCGCCAAGGGCCTTGTCGACGGTGGGGAGTATTCAGCCGACAACCTTAACGATCCGGCTACGAATATCGAGTTTGGCTGCGCATACCTCTCGTATCTTCTAACCTATTTCAACGGGTCGACGGATAGTGCCATCGCCGCCTATAACGCCGGTATGGGCAATGTCGACGGATGGGCGCAGCAGAACACGTCACTCCATAATGCGATTACCTTCCCTGAAACTCAGGCTTATCTGATTCGCGTCAATAATGCCTGGGTTCGATATAAGACTCTCTATCCCGATCGGTTCGTATAGGACTAAGCCCACCGCCCGCGTATACTGCAGATGTATGAGTTAGGAGTATCCATGGCGGAATTTGAAGTAGAACGCGTTGGTGGTGAACTTAAGCGCTTTGGCGTTGAGGGCGCTGATGTGCCGTTTAAGGTCGTGTCTCCATACGAGCCCGCTGGTTCCCAGCCTAAGGCCATTGAGTCACTTGTGCGGGGCGTGAGGGACGGAGACCGCTATCAGGTTTTGCTGGGTGTGACTGGTTCGGGTAAGACTTTTACGATGGCCAAAACCATTGAGGCCTTGGGTAAGCCGACCCTTGTCATGGCTCCGAATAAAACGCTCGCCGCTCAGCTTGCGAGCGAGCTCAAAGAGTTCTTTCCCAATAACGCTGTGGTCTACTTCGTCTCGTACTACGACTACTATCAGCCCGAGGCGTATGTGCCGCAAAGCGATACATATATCGAGAAAGACTCCTCGATTAACGAAGAGGTCGAGATGCTGCGCCATCAGGCGACCGCGTCACTGCTCTCTCGACGTGATGTGATCGTTGTCGCATCGGTCTCGTGTATCTATGGCATTGGCTCTCCTGAGGACTATGCGGGTCTGGCTCCAAACGTCGACAAGAAGGTGCCGCTCGAGCGCGATGACTTTATCCATGCACTTATCGACATTCAATATGATCGCAATGACTATGACCTGGCGCGTGGCACGTTCCGCGTGCGCGGCGATGTTGTTGACGTGTATCCGCCTTATGCCGAGCATCCGTTGCGGTTTGAGTTCTTTGGCGACGAGGTCGAGCTGATTGCCGAGATCGATGAGGTCACCGGTGAGATGCTTCGTGAGTACGAGGCCATTCCCGTATGGCCGGCATCGCACTACGTGACCGAGAAGCCGAAGGTCAAGGCGGCTCTGAAATCGATCAGCGAAGAGTGCGAGAAGCGCGTGGCGGAGCTCAAGGCGACCGACAAGTTGCTCGAGGCGCAGCGTCTGCAGCAGCGTACCGATTATGATCTTGAGATGCTCGAGACGATGGGCTTTTGCAACGGCATTGAGAACTACTCGCGTCATCTGGACGGTCGCAAGCCGGGTGAGCCGCCGTTTACCCTAATCGATTACTTTCCTAAGGATATGCTCTGCATCATCGATGAGAGCCATGTGACGGTACCGCAGATTCGCGGCATGCACGAAGGTGACCGCTCGCGTAAGGTGACGCTGGTGGAACACGGTTTTCGCCTGCCCTCGGCGCTCGATAACCGCCCGCTTCGTTTCGATGAGTTTGAGGCAAGGATACCCCAGTTTATCTATGTTTCGGCCACGCCGGGCGACTACGAGCTGCGGGTGAGCCAAAACGACGTGGAGCAGATTATTCGTCCGACCGGCCTGCTCGACCCCAAGATTGACGTGCGTCCAGTACGCGGCCAGATTGACGATCTTGAGGACGAGATTCGCGAGCGCGTTGCCCGCAAGGAGCGCGTGCTGGTGACCACGTTGACCAAGCGCATGGCCGAGGACCTGACCGACCATCTGCTCGACGCGGGCATTAAGGTCAATTACATGCACTCTGATACGGCGACAATGGACCGTGTCGAGATCCTGCGAACGCTGCGCGAGGGCAAGATCGATGTTCTCGTTGGCATCAACCTGCTTCGCGAGGGCTTGGATCTTCCCGAGGTCTCACTGGTGGCAATTCTCGATGCCGATAAGGAAGGCTTCTTGCGCAACCGCCGTTCGCTGATTCAGACGATTGGCCGTGCGGCCCGTAACGCCGATGGCGAAGTCATCATGTATGCAGACGTTGTGACCGATTCGATGAAAGAGGCCATCGAGGAGACGCAGCGCCGTCGCGAGATTCAGATGGCATATAACGAAGAACATGGCATTGTGCCCAAGACAGTGCGCAAGGCCATCAACGACATCTCAAGTTTTATTGCCGAGGCCGAAAAAACTGTGGGCTCCAAGGGACGCTCGAAGGGCGACTCTCTTGGCCATGGCGCATTCTATACGCCCGATGAGTCGGGCGAGGGCGGTGTGCCGGAAACGGTGGCGCCCGAGCAGACACTTGCGGAGCAGTTGGAAGAACTGCCGCATGACGAGCTTGTGCGGATCGTCGAAACCATGGAAGAGGATATGCGTAACGCTTCTGCCGCTATGGACTTTGAGGAGGCGGCGCGCCTGCGCGATGCTGTCGTTCAGATTCGGGCGATGCTCGAGGGTGCGTCTGAGGACGAGACGATCGAGCGCTTACGCTCGCAGGCCCGCAAGGGTTCCACGTTCGCATCGGGCAGAAAACGCCAGGGTGCACGGTTTAAGAAATAGCGAACAGGCCCCGAGTTCCCTGTGGAGCTCGGGGCCTATGTCTTTTGCGCGCTGGAATTTGTGCGTTAGAGGTCTGCGATCAGGGCTTCAGCACAACGGATGCCGTCGGTGGCCGCGCTCATGATGCCGCCGGCATATCCAGCTCCCTCACCACAAGGGTAGAGGCCCGGGGTCGACACGGCGTGGCACGTTCGGTCTCGGGTGACAGTGACCGGTGAGCTCGAACGAGTTTCCACGCCGGTAAGAACGGCATCGGGGCGGTCGTAGCCTCGTAGCTTTTTTCCGAGTAGGGGAAGTCCCAGGCGGAGTGACTCGACGATATGCTGCGGTAGGGCTTCGTCAATTGCCGTCCAGGTCACACCGAGCGGATAGGTGGGCTTTACCTTTCCGGGCGCCTTGCTGGCGCGTCCTGCGAGGAAATCTCCGACGAGTTGTGCCGGTGCGTTCCAGTTGGAACCGCCCAGGCGATAGGCGGCCGCCTCGCAGGCACGCTGGAGCTCGATGCCGGCGAGCGGGTCATCGTTGGGAAGGTCCTCAGGCGTGACGTTAACGAGCAGGGCGGCATTTGCGTTGCGTCCGTCGCGGGCATTGAGACTGGCCCCGTTGACGCACAGATGGCACGGTTCTGAAGAGGCGGCAACAACCTGTCCGCCGGGGCACATGCAAAACGAGAACACGCTGCGGCCGTTGGGAAGATGGGCAACAAGTTTGTAGGGAGCCGCCCCGAGCGCTGGATGTTCCGCCGAGGCTCCATATTGGGCTCTGTCGATGTCGCGTTGCGGATGCTCGATGCGAACGCCCATGGCAAAGGTCTTTTGTGCGAGGGCCACGTTGTGGTCCTTAAGGAGCTCAAAAATATCGCGAGCAGAATGCCCGCAGGCGAGGATGAGGTGCCTTGTCTCGATTGGCTCGTAAGTGGCGTCTTGGGACGATTGGACATCAATACCGGTGATGGCGCCAGACGCGTCGGTGCGAATGTCGACGAGCTTCGTTCGATAACGGACGACACCTCCGAGCTGCTCGATGCGCTGGGATATAGCGGTGACAACCTTGGGAAGGATGTCGGAGCCAATGTGCGGCTTGGCATCCCACAGAATATCGCGGGGCGCACCCGCCTCGACGAAGGTTTCGAGGATAAGGCGATGGGCGGGATTTTTTGTTCCCGTATTGAGCTTGCCGTCCGAGAAGGTCCCCGCGCCGCCCAGACCAAACTGAATATTGCTCTCGGGGTCGAGGATGCGCTCCTTTAGAAAGAGGTCGATCGCCTGCGAGCGGCGAAATGCCGGGTCGCCGCGCTCGATAAGCAAGGGCTTAAGACCTGCTTTGGCGAGCGTGAGCGCAGCGAAAAGGCCGGCGCATCCGGCGCCGACAACGACAGGGCGTTCTTGAGGTGCGTCGGAGACGGGGGAGGGGAATGAAGGCTCATCGTCTTCTATCGCGCGTACGCGCGAGCGGTCACGCTCGGCAACGCTGTCGACCGCTTCTCGCTCGAGGTGGGGACTAGTCAGCTCAACACGAAAACTCAGGATAAAATGGACGTCTCGTTTTTTGCGAGCGTCGATTGACTTGCGGTGGAGTTCGATGGACTTGATCTCGGAATCCTTGCAACGTAGGATGCGCTTGGCGACTCGCTTGCCAACAATGAGGCAGGCATTTTCATCGCCGGCTTCATCGAGCGACGCGTTGACTTGGGTGATTTCGATCATCGAGGTCTCCTTAGAGGCAAGAAAGAGGCCGTCCGGTATCCCAGACGGCCCGAATGCGTTTTTGATTATAGACTGCGCGGCTACAAGCTGCTTGCAGCGCGAATGCCCGAGAGCCAGGCCCACGCAAGGTTAAAGCCTCCGCAATCGGCGTCGATGTCGAGCGCTTCGCCGCAGACGTAAAGCGGGGCGTCGACAACGCAGCGCGCGCGTAGACTGGGTGTTGAGATGCTCTCGACAGATACGCCACCACGCGTGACCTGCGCCGAGCGCTCCTCGGCTGTACCCTCGACGAGCAACTTAAAGTGCTTGAGGATCGAGACCAGGTGGATGACATCGTTGGAGCCTGGATGGCACTGCTCAAACGCTGTGCAGACGACGCAGGAGAGTTGCGGGGCGAGCATGCCGTCGAGCCAACGGGGATCGCGGGGCGAAAAGCCGCCGAGCAGCTTAACGCGCTGGTTAAGCATATCGAGCAGCTCGTCTTTAGAGAGGTCGGGGAAAACGTCGAGCAGGATCGTATCGCCGCGCTGGATACGACGGGAGAGGTTGAAGACAGCGACGCCCGAGATGCCGAAGGTTCGAAACAGCACTTCACCGTCTTCGTGCCAGAGCTCACTATGGTTACGGGCGAGCGTCAAGCGGGCGCGGACGCGCAGACCATCCAACGTCTTGAGTGCCGCCCGATCGCCAGCGATCGTTGCCGATACGGGGCAGAGGATGGGGTGCAGCGAAGTGAGGGGGAGGCGAAACGTATCGGCGATACCGGTGGGGTTGCCGCCCGTGGCGATAATTACGGCATGTGCCTGCAGGGCCTCGTTCTTGCGAGGGACATCGGCGAGCGCTTTCCGAAGCGAGCGGAGCTCCGATTTTCGGTCGTCGTGCTTTTTTGCCTTGAGCACCCGCGCTGGACGGTCTATTTGGAGTGCCCAGCCTTCGGAAGCTTTGTGCGCCGAGGCAACGTTGGCTCCGCAGATTAAGGTGATACCTAGGCGGTCGCAAACGTTGAGAAGCGCGTCGCGCACCGATTCGGCGCGAAGGGAGCGCGGGTACAGCCGGCCTTCCTCGGAGGTTGTCATGATACCCAGCGAGGAGAAGAAACCCATAAGCTCTTGTTCGGGCTGGGGGCCCATGACGGATTCGACGAATGCGGGGTGGTTATACCGCTGAGGATCAATCGATTCGTTGGAGAGGTTGCAGCGGCCGTTACCGGTCGCAAGGAGCTTAAGGCCACAGGCGACATCGCGCTCAACGATGCAGACGCTTTTGCCAGCGCGTGCGGCCGTAATGGCAGCGGCGAGGCCTGAAGCCCCGCCGCCGATTACCAGGACGTCATAGAAGGCGCTCGCGTTCACTTAGGCCTCGTCGGTCTCGTGCGGGGTAACGGCCTCGACGGCAGAGACTGCCTTGGGCAACATGCCATCGGGCAGCGCGGTCTCGACCTCGCCCTTATCGCAGGCCTCGGCGAGTGCCGGATTGATGGGAAGCGTGCCCAAGATGTCGAGGTTATAGCGCTCTGCGACCTCGGGGAGCTTGCTCTTGCCAAAGACCTCGATCTTCTTGCCGCAGTCGGGGCACTCAATATAGCTCATGTTCTCGACAATGCCCAGAATGGGGACGTTCATCTTCTCGGCCATGTTGACCGCCTTGGCGACGATCATCGAGACCAGATCCTGCGGGCTCGTGACGATGACGATGCCGTCGACGGGCAGTGACTGGAAGACGGTGAGAGCGACGTCGCCTGTTCCCGGAGGCATGTCGACCAGCAGGTAGTCGATGGGGCCCCACGAGGTCTCGCTCCAGAACTGCCTAATGGCGCCTGCGATGACCGGGCCGCGCCAAAGGACGGGGTCGGTCTCGTTTTGGAGCAGCAGGTTGGAGCTCATGACCTTGACGCCGTGCTCGGAGATTTCGGGCAGCATAAGGTTGCCAAGGGCATGGACGTGGCGTCCGCTCATACCGAACATCTTGGGGATAGAGGGACCGGTGATGTCGGCATCGAGGACGCCGACCTTGTAGCCGTGACGGGCAAGCTCGGTGGCGATGGCACCGGTGACAAACGACTTGCCGACACCGCCCTTGCCGGAAAGCACGGCGATGACGCGTTTGACCTCGGACAGCGTGTTCTCCTCAAATTGCGACGGCGACGTTTGTCCGCCGGCAGCCTGTGCGTGCTCGCAACCCATGTATGACTCCTTTGTAT
>USEK01000079.1 GCA_900553705.1 uncultured Collinsella sp. | reverse complement strand
CTACACTCGACTAGTCGTCGGCAGCGTCAGATGTGTATAAGAGACAGGGACAAGGCGACGTCGGTCGGCGGCGGCGTGCTCGAGGCACTCGCTATGCTCACCGATGTCTTTAGAGGATAGAAGGCGGCAATGGAAAAGCTCGATGTTGTGAATGCGGCGCTTGCCGCCCTGCGTGCCGGCGAGACGTGCGAGCTCGTGGTCGTGGCCGGCACGGCGGGGTCGTCGCCGCGCGGCGTGGGCGCCTGGATGGCCGTCTTTGCCGACGGTAGCCAGGCGGGCACTATCGGCGGCGGCAAGATTGAGCTCTTTGCGCTGGACGAGGCGCGCGAGCTGCTGGCCGCAGGTCAATCGCGTCTGGTCCGCTACACCATGGGCGGCGAGAACTCCGATACCGGCATGATCTGCGGCGGAGCCATCTGCCTGTGCTATCTGCATCTGGATGTATCGCAGGTGCCGTTGTTCCAGTCGGTTGCCGACGTCTTGGCGTATCGACGCATTGGCGACTTCGTCATCGACTTTGAACCGTTTGTCATTCAGGCCCTCGAGGGCGATGTGGTCGAGTACCATGGCGAGACATCGCGCCATACCATTGCCGGCTGCCCCGAGCTTTCGCTGGTGGAGGAGGGGAGTAAGGTCACCTACACCAACGCCGCCTCCGAGATTCCCCCGGCGCACATCGAGACGCTCTGCCCCGAGGGCCTGACCTACATCTTTGGCTGCGGACACGTGGGCGCCGCGACGGCGCGCGTGCTCACGGCGGCGGGCTTTGCCGTCGTGGCTTGCGACGACCGCCCCGGCACGCTGACGCCCGAATGGGTACCCGGTGTCTACGACCGTCGTCTGGTCGACTACAAGAACCTGGGCGAGCAGTGCCCCATCGGTCCGCGCGACTTGGTGGTCGTGGCCACAGCAGGCCACAAGTCCGATATCGACGTGGTGATTCAGGCCATGCGCGCCAAGCCCGCCTATCTGGGTTGCCTTGGCTCGCGCCGCAAGACGGCCTTTGTGCGGGCTCGTTTGGAGCAGGAGGGCTTTACGCAGGACCAGATCGACGGGCTGCACCTGCCGATCGGCGTTGCCATCGAGGCAGAGGATCCCGAGGAGATCGCTATCTCCATCGCCGCCGAGATGATCCACCTGCGCCGCACCAAACTCGTCCCCCGCAAGCGCTAATCGCATCCCCAACAAGCAGTTGCGGTGAAATAAGGATTGTTTAAGCCTGTTAGGCCGCCAAACAGTCCCTATTTCACCGCAACTGCTTTTTGGGACCCATTTGTGCGGGGGAGTTGTGGAGTTGTGCAGGCAGACGAGGTTTTTCTGGAAATACGCTCCCGATGCGCGTATAGTACCGATTGTTTTGTCGGCTCCTGCTGCGTCGAGTCCAAACCGCGAAATGCCATGAGCGGCGCGGATGCAGCCAGGAGGCACGAGGACAACCCATCGTGGCCACGCCCCGTGCTTAAAACCCCAAGAAGGAGTGAACAATGGCAGAAGAGAAGTATGTGCCGCGTCTGAAGACCAAGTACAACAACGAGGTCAAGCAGCAGCTTCAGGACAAGTTCCAGTACGAGAACGTCATGATGATCCCCAAGTTTGAGAAGATCGTCGTGAACATGGGTGTCGGCGAGGCCGCTACCGATTCCAAGGCCATCGACGGTGCCGTGCGCGACCTGCGCGCCATCACCGGCCAGCAGCCGATGATCACCCGTGCCCGCAAGTCCATCGCTACCTTCCGCCTGCGCGCTGGTATGCCGATCGGCTGCAAGGTTACCCTGCGTGGCGACCGTATGTGGGAGTTCTTCGATCGTCTGACCTCCGTCGCGATCCCCCGTATCCGCGACTTCCGCGGCATCTCCGCCAAGAGCTTCGACGGCCGTGGTAACTTCTCCATGGGCGTCACCGAGCAGCTCATCTTCCCCGAGATCGACTTTGACTCCGTCGATCACCAGCGCGGTATGGACATCACTTTCGTGACCACCGCCAACACCGATGAGGAGGCCAAGGCCCTTCTGGACGCCTTCGGTTTCCCGTTCAAGAAATAGGTTCACCTGCCCTATAAGCGCCGTTCCCACAAGGGGGCGGCGCTTGGGGCGAACAATACTCTATGTGAGGAGGATATAAGTGGCTAAGACATCGATGATCGTCAAGTGCAATCGCAAGCAGAAGTTCTCTACTCGTGAGTACACGCGCTGCCAGCGCTGCGGCCGTCCGCACTCTGTGTACCGCAAGTTCGGCCTGTGCCGTGTCTGCTTCCGCGAGCTTGCACTCAAGGGCGAGCTTCCCGGCGTTAAGAAGGCCAGCTGGTAAGTCACTACCAGCGTTTCAAGCATCCGTTTGGAACAGGGAAAACGCGCTAGTTAGGCTTTGCCGTTAAGGGCGGCGAAGAACCAAGAGCACGTGTTCATCAAGAACGAAGGAGAATCTGTATGAACCTTACAGACCCGATCGCAGATATGCTTACGCGCATCCGTAACGCTAACTCTGTGAACAAGGCCACGGTCTCCATGCCGAGCAGCAAGAAGCTCGTCGAGATCGCTCGTGTTCTGCACGAGGAGGGCTACATCGAGGGCTACGATGTCGAGGACACCGTTCCCCAGAAGACTCTGCACATCACGCTTAAGTATGGTCCCAAGAAGGCTAAGGTCATCAACGGCATCCGCCGCATTTCCAAGCCGGGCCTGCGTAAGTACACCGGCGTTGCCGACATGCCCCGCGTTCGCGGTGGCCTTGGTACCGCCATTATTTCCACCAGCCATGGCGTCATGACCGACCGCGATGCTCGCAAGCACAACGTCGGCGGCGAGATCATCGCTTACGTCTGGTAATTCGCTCGGTAGGTAGAAGGAAAGGAGATCACCGTGTCTCGTATCGGTAATAAGCCTGTCCAGATTCCCGCCGGAGTCGAAGTGGCAGTCAACGGCAACAACGTTGTCGTCAAGGGCCCCAAGGGCCAGCTCGAGCTCGATGTCTTTGAGAAGCTCGCTATCAACGTCGAGGACAACGTCCTCACCGTTTCCCGTCCCGACGACGAGCGTGAGACCCGTGCCCGCCACGGCCTCACCCGCGCCCTCATCCACAACATGGTTGTTGGCGTTTCCGAGGGCTTCGAGAAGAAGCTCGAGCTCGCCGGCGTCGGTTACCGCGTGCAGCAGAAGGGCAAGAACCTCGAGTTCTCCCTGGGCTTCTCGCACCCCGTGATCGTCGAGGCTCCCGAGGGCATCACCTTCGAGGTTCCCGACAACACCCACGTGAACGTCAAGGGTATCAACAAGCAGCAGGTCGGTCAGATCGCCGCTGAGATCCGCGGCCATCGTCCTCCCGAGCCTTACAAGGGCAAGGGTATCCACTACGTTGGCGAGCACATCCGCCGCAAGCTGGGTAAGGCCGCCAAGTAGTCGTAACCGACTCACTCGCATAAGACCAGCACCCCGTCAGGTGCTGGCAAGATCAACCTTTTTAGGAGTTTACGTATGAACAAGCATAAGGCGAAGCTGGAAGGCCTCAAGCGTCGTCAGCGTCGTGTTCGCGGCAAGGTCTCGGGTACTTCCGAGCGTCCGCGTCTTCGCGTGACCCGTACTAACGCCAACATCTATGCCCAGATCATCGACGACAGCAAGGGCTCCAGCCTGACGCTCGTCTCTGCCTCGACCCTCGAGGCCGAGTTCAAGGGCACCCACACCTCGAACAAGGAGGCTGCGGAGAAGGTCGGTCAGCTCGTTGGCAAGCGCGCCATCGAGGCCGGCATCACCAAGGTCGCCTTCGATCGCGGTGGCCGTATCTACCATGGCCGCGTCAAGGCCCTCGCCGACGGTGCTCGTGCCGCCGGTCTCGAGTTCTAGGAGGTATGTAGCACATGGCTCGTAATCAGAAGCAGCAGCGCGAGGCCTCCGAGTTCGAGGAGCGCGTCGTTTACATCAACCGCGTGTCGAAGACCGTCAAGGGTGGTCGTCGCATGAGCCTCGTCGCTCTCGTCGTCGTTGGCGACGGCAAGGGCAACGTCGGCGTTGGCATGGGCAAGTCCGCTGAGGTGCCCCTGGCCATCTCCAAGGCGTCTCTCGATGCCAAGAAGAACATGTTCCACGTGCCGGTGACCGATCAGGGCACCATCCCGCACGAGGTTCTCGGTCACTTTGGTGCCGGCCGCATCATCATCAAGCCCGCTGTCGAGGGTACCGGCGTTATCGCCGGCGGCGCTGTGCGTCCCCTCTTCGAGCTTGCTGGCATCAAGAACGTCCTGTCCAAGTCCCTCGGTACCGACAACGGCCTTAACATCATCAAGGCTGCCGTCGAGGGCCTCAAGGAGCTCTCCAGCCCTGAGGACGTCGCGGCTCGCCGTGGCCTGACGGTCTCCGAGATGTTCGTCGGTAAGGAGAACTAAGCATGGCTGACACCATCAAGATCAAGCAGGTCCGCAGCACCAACGGTTGCAAGCAGGACCAGGTCCGTACTGTCCGTGCCCTCGGTCTCCACAGGATCCGCGAGGTTCGCGAGATTGCTGACAACGAGTCCGTCCGCGGCATGATCTTCAAGGTCAAGCACCTTGTCGAGATTGTAGAGGAGTAGCAAATGCAGCTTCACGATCTTACTCCCGCGCCCGGTTCCACCAAGAACCGCAAGCGCGTCGGCCGTGGCAATTCTTCGGGTCACGGCACCACTTCTGGCCGCGGCCAGAAGGGCCAGGGTTCCCGCTCTGGTGGCACCAAGGGTGCCGGCTTCGAGGGTGGCCAGACTCCGCTGGCTATGCGCCTGCCCAAGCTTCCGGGCTTCCGCAACCCCCGTCGTATCGAGTACACCGCTGTTAACGTTGAGCGTCTCGAGCGTAAGTTCGAGGACGGCGCTGTGATCGACGGTGCCGCTCTTAAGGCCGCTCGCATCACCAAGAGCGAGTTCGAGCCCGTCAAGGTGCTCGGCAATGGTGAGCTCACCAAGAAGTTCACGGTCAAGGTCGACAAGGTCAGCGCTTCTGCGCAGGTCAAGATCGAGGCCGCCGGCGGAAAGGTCGAGCTGCCGTGCTAAATGGTCTTAAGAATGCTTTCCGCATCAAAGAATTGCGCGAAAAGATTCTTTTTACCATAGCTATGCTCGTCGTGTACCGCATTGGTGCGCACGTTCCTGTGCCCGGCATTCCCTTCCAGGGGATGCTGGGCCTTTTCTCGACCGATAACAATTCGGTCGCCGCAGGTGCTATGGCCCTCCTGAATCTTTTCTCTGGCGGCGCTTTGAGCTATGTGTCGGTGTTTTCGCTGGGCATCATGCCTTACATCACCAGCTCGATCATCCTCCAGATGCTCCAGGCCGTTGTGCCTTCCCTGCATGAGCTTGCCCGCGAGGGCGAGGTCGGTCAGACCAAGATTACGCAGTATTCGCGTTACCTCACCCTGGCTCTGGCAATCCTCAACTCCGTGGGTTACCTCTTCCTCTTTAAGAGCTTCGGCATCAGCTTTAATGGCGCCGGCGCTCCCGAGATCATCTTCGACCTCATGATCGTCGGCACGCTCACTGCGGGCGCCATGCTGATCATGTGGATTGGTGAGCTCATCACCCAGCGCGGTATCGGCAATGGCATGTCGCTGATCATCTTCGCGAACATCATGGCCGGTCTGCCGCAGGCTATCTTCTCCAGCACCGAGGGCAACGCCGGTGGCATCATCACCATGGTGATCATCTGCGCCATCATCCTGCTGGTTATCCCGCTGATTGTTTTCCTTGAGCGCGGCCAGCGCCGCATCCCGGTCTCCTACGCTAAGCGCGTCGTGGGCCGTCGCATGATGGGTGGCCAGACCACCTACTTGCCCATCAAGGTCAACACCGCGGGTGTCGTGCCGATCATCTTCGCTTCGGCGCTGCTGTACTTCCCGGCTCAGATTGCCGTGTTCTTCCCCGGCATCGGCTGGATTCAGGCAGTTGCCTCCGCGCTTTCGACCGGTTGGCTCAACTGGGTGCTTAACGTTGTCCTCATCGTGTTCTTCGCGTACTTCTACACCTCCATGGTGTTCAACCCCGATGACACGGCCGATAACCTTAAGAAGCAGGGCGGCTTTATTCCGGGCGTCCGTCCGGGTAGGGCTACCGCGGCCTACATCAAGAACGCGCTCAACAAGATCACGCTTCCCAGCGCTGTCTTTTTGGCGCTCATCGCCATCGTGCCTTCGATCATCTTCTCCTTCACGGGTAACCATCTGATCCAGGCATTTGGCGGCACGTCCATCCTCATCATGGTCGGCGTCGTGCTCGACACGGTCGATAAGCTCGAAGGCCAGATCAAGATGTATGATTACGATGGATTCTTTAAATAGGCTAGAGGAGGATTGCTCATGAACCTCGTATTGCTCGGAGCTCCGGGTGCCGGTAAGGGCACCGTCGCACAGGAGCTCGTCGCCGAGTTTGGCGTCGCCCATATTTCCACGGGCGACCTGCTGCGTGCTGCCGTCAAGGGTGGCACCGAGCTTGGTATTCAGGCTAAGAAGTACATGGACGCTGGCGAGCTCGTTCCCGACCAGCTCGTGATCGACCTTGTTAAGGAGCGCCTTGCCGCCGATGACGCCCAACAGGGCTTCATCCTCGACGGCTTCCCGCGCAACACCGCCCAGGCTGTGACGCTCGATTCCGAGCTTTCCGCCATGGGTCGCGAGATCGACTGTGCCCTTCTGGTCGATGTGGCCCCCGAGGTCATTATCGATCGTCTGTCCTGTCTCTTATACACATCTGACGCTGCCGACGACTAG
>USEK01000078.1 GCA_900553705.1 uncultured Collinsella sp. | reverse complement strand
GATGTGGAAGCGCTCAACGCCGCAGACGCAAGGCGTACCCATACCGCGGGCGATAACGGCCGCATGGCTCGTCTTGCCACCGTGGCTGGTCAGGATACCCTCGGCGGCGACCATGCCCTTCAGGTCGTCGGGGTTGGTCTCCCAGCGAACCAGAATGACCTTGCGGCCCTCGGCGGAACGCGCGACGGCATCGTCGCTCGAGAACACGACCTCGCCCACAGCGGCGCCAGGGCTGGCGTTAAGACCACTGGCCAGCGCCTCGTACTTCTTGGAGGCATCGAACTGAGGGTGCAGGAGCTGGTCGAGCTGCGCGGGATCGATGCGGCTCACAGCCTCCTCGCGGGTGATCAGGCCCTCCTCGACCATTTCGATGGCGATGCGCAGGGCGGCGGTGGCGGTGCGCTTGCCCACGCGGGTCTGGAGCATCCAGAGCTTGCCCTGCTCGATGGTGAACTCGATATCGCACATATCGCGGTAATGATCCTCGAGCGTCAGGAACACGCGCTCGAGCTCCTCACCTGCGGACTCGAGGCCCGGGGTGGTCTTGAGGTCGGCGATGGGCTCGGTGTTGCGGATACCGGCGACGACGTCCTCGCCCTGGGCATTAACCAAAAAGTCACCGTAGAACTCCTTGGTGCCGTCGGCCGGATTACGCGTAAAGGCGACGCCCGTCGCAGAGGTCTCGCCCTTGTTGCCAAAGGCCATGGCCTGCACGTTGACGGCAGTACCGAGGTCGTCGGAAATGCCATGCTGCTTGCGGTAGATGCAGGCACGCTCATTCATCCAGCTGCCAAAGACGGCCTGGATTGCAAGGCGTAGCTGAAGCTCCGGGTCGTGCGGGAAGACGGGCTTGCCGTCAGCGACCTCGAGCTCGGGATACAGGGAGGCATCGACGTTCTCGGAGAAGATGCCCTTAAAGGTCTCGACGAGTTCCTGCAGGTCCTCGGCCGAAAGCTCGGAATCGACGCGAACGCCGGCGACCAGGCGGGCCTGGGTCAGGGCGTTCTCGAACAGGTCGGCGTCAACGCCCATGACGACGTTGGAAAACATCTGGATAAAGCGGCGGTAGCTATCCCAGGCAAAACGCGGATTTTGCGTCTGGGCGATGAGACCCTGAACGGAGTCGTCGTTGAGGCCCAAGTTGAGAACCGTGTCCATCATACCGGGCATGGAGAACGGAGCGCCCGAGCGAACCGACACGAGCAGCGGATCATTATCGTCACCGAGCTTCTTGCCGCAGCGGGCCTCGAGGTCTGCCTCGGCGGCAACGATCTCATCGAGTGCGCCCTCGGGCCACACGTTACCGGCGCCGGAGTACTCGACACAAGTCTGGCAGGTAATGGTAAAGCCACCGGGAACCGGCAGGCCGATACGGCTCATCTCGGCAAGGTTAGCGCCCTTGCCGCCAAGCACGAAGTTCATGGACTTGTCGCCCTCGGTGACACAGGTGCCCTGGGCGTCGGTTCCAAAACGGTAAACCCTCTTGCAATCGCTCACGATACTTCCCCTTCCATGCGCTCTCGCGCACGACCGTGGTAACGAATCGACCCGCCGGATGCGGGCCGTGAGGGTACTATACGGCGGGCATTGAGCGGGCTTGCGTAGAGGGCGCGGGGTTTGGTAAACGTGGTAAATGTGACGGTAAACGGTAGGTAAAGGTGGTTACCTTATGAAGATACCAATGCAAGAGAATTGCAGGTCAAATGCAAGTTCTTTGCTAAATCGCTTTACCAATATCGTGCATTATTTTTAGGTAGTCTTTTTGAGACGGTGCATTTTTAGCTACCGAAATGAGTTAACTTTGCTGGGCTCGGCGGGCGGCGCGGCGGGCGCGGGCTTCTTGGATTTCCTCCAAGTGGCTGATGATCTCGGAGGCGCTCTCCTCGATGGCCTTGCCGTCGGTGCGCACCACATAGCAACCCAGACGCTTCATGAGGGCACGGGCCTCCTCGAGCTCACTGCGCACACTCTCGGGCTCGGCATAGGAGCCGGCAACGGCACGGGCATAGTCGTCGCCCAAGCGGCTATCGCGAATCTCAGAAATAACGTCGACGGTCGAAATCAGGCCGAACAACCGCAACGGATCGACCTCGTAAATCGACTTGGGCGGCTCCATACCGTGCGCCAACGGAACGTTGGCGACCTTGTAGCCCTGATAGGCCAAATACATCGACAGCGGCGTCTTGGACGTGCGGGATACACCCAGCAGCACGATATCGGCATCAGACAGATCGTCGCAGCCGCGCCCGTCATCGTGCTCGACAAAGTACTCCATGGCCTCGATGCGGCGGAAATACCGGTCATCGGTCTTATGGATCACACCCGCAACGCCCTTGGGCGGCACGCCAATAAGCGACGACAGCACCGCAAGCGTCGGGCCGATCAGGTCGACCGAGCGAACGTGCAGCATGCCCAAGTAGTCGAGCACGCGAGCACGAAGCGCCGGGTCGACGATGGTATGGAACACGGCGATATCGCGATGGTCGGCATCGACTCGCGGGCCCACAAACGATTTGACCTGCTCCACCGAGGTCACCTTAGGCAGACGTAAAACACGAAAAGCCCCTTCATCAAATTGCCCGGACGCCGCAAGCACCACCTCACAAGCGGTATCTCCAAGCGAGTCGGAGATAACGATAACGGTGGGACGAGCGGTGACCGGGCAATCCATGCGGGGCTCCTTTTGCGCTTATGCGCAGGCTAGCTTACTTTTTGCGGGCAAGCTCACCAATGTTGGCGATGCCGGAGAAAACGGCCTCGAAGCGGTTGAGCAGCTTAAGGCGATTATCGCGGAGCTGCTCGTCCTTGTCCATGACCATAACCTCGTCAAAGAAACGGTCGATGGGCGCACGTAGGGCGGCCAGAGCGGCAAACGCGGCAGGATAATCCTCGGCGGCGAGAGCGGCATCGACGGCGGTCTGAGCAGCCTCGGAGGCGTCGGCAAGCGCAAGCTCGACCTCGCCCATCAGAGCGCGATCGTACTCCGCGCCCAGCTCGGGCTTGGAGATATGCGCCGCGCGGGCGTAAGCGGTCGCCAGGTTGTCGAAGGTCTCGGCGTCGTTCTTGCGGGCCTCATCGAGGGCGGCGCAGCGGGCGAAGAAGACCGACGGGGCAATGATGTGCACCGCGGAAACGGCGGCAACGGTGTCGGCCGGGATCTTCTCGTCGCGGGCCATGCTCACCAAACGGCCGTGGAAGAAGTCGCAAACCTGCTGGGCGACCTCGGCGGCGTCGAACACAATACCCTGCTCGCTATAGAGCTCGAGCGCAAAGTCGATGAGCGACGTGGGGTCGATCGGCAGGCGGTCGCGCAGGATGTTGATGATGCCGATGGCGGCACGACGCAGCGCGTACGGGTCGGAAGAGCCGGTCGGGGGCTCGCCGATGGCAAAGATGCCGGCAATGGTATCGAGCTTGTCGGCGCAGGCCACGATGCAGCCAGCGGTGCCCTCGGGCAGCTCGTCGCCAGCAAAGCGGGGACGATAGTGATCGCGGATAGCATGAGCGACCTCGTCGTTCTCCCCCATCGCGCTGGCGTAGTAACCGCCCATCACGCCCTGCTGGCTCGTGAACTCGACGACGGCGTTGGACACCAGGTCGGCCTTGCACAGGTGAGCGGCGCGGCCGGCATCGGCGGCCAGGTGGGCACCCAGGTGAGCCTCGCGGGCAATAGCGAGCGCGAGCTGCTCAATACGCTCGGACTTGGCAAGCACGCTGCCGAGCTTCTCCTGGAAGGCGACCTTGGCCAGGCGCTCACGGAACTCGTCGAGGGAGATCTTCAGATCCTCCTCGTAGAAGAACTTGGCGTCGTCCAGGCGGGCGCGCACGACACGCTCGTTGCCGTCGATCACGCGCTCGGCATTCTCGGGCTTACTGTTGGAGACGACCACGAACTCACGCGTCAGCTTGCCCTCGCTGTCATATATCGGGAAGTAGCGCTGGTTGGTGAGCATAGACTCGCAGATGATCTCGTGCGGGACCTTGAGGAACTCCTCGTCGAAGGTGCCGACAAGCACCGTCGGCCACTCGCAGAGGTTGATGACCTCCTCGAAGACCTTCTTGGGCGTATCGACGTGGCAGCCGGGGCGCGCAGCCTCGACCTCGGCGATACCGGCAAGGATGGCCTCGCGACGGCGCTCGGCAGAGAGCACGCCGGCGTCCTCGAGCACCTGCTCGTAGACGGCGGGGCTGGCGACGACATGGTCACCGGGACCAAGCACGCGGTGGCCGCGCGTGGTGTTGCCGCTCGTCACGTCGGCAAACGACACGGGCACGACGTCCTCGCCCAGAAGGCAGCAGATCCAGCGGACCGGACGCACGAACGTGGCGTGCTCGTGACCCCAGCGCTGAGAGCGGTAGTTGGGCCACTGCAGGCCGGCGATGGTCTTCTCGCACAGGGCCGTCAGGATCGGGATGGCCGGGGCGGAGGAATGTTCTTCTCGGCAAATACGTACTCACGGCCGTCGGTGTCCTCGCGACGGATCAGATCCTCGGCAGCCACACCGCACTTGCGGGCGAAGCCCTGGGCGGCCTTGGTGGCGTTACCGTCGGCATCGAAGGCGATGTTGGCCGCGGGGCCGCGCTTGACCTCGTGAACCTCATCGGTCGCGGTGGCGACGTCGGCAACGAGCGCAGCCAGGCGACGCGGGCTCGAGATCACGCGGACCTCGCCGTGGGCCAGACCGGCCTCGTCGAGACCCTTGGCGATCATGGTGCCAAGCTGCTTGACGGCATTGTTCAGCGGTGCAGAGGGCATTTCCTCCGTACCGATCTCAAACAGGAAATCCTTAGCGTCTGCCATGGCTTACGCCACCTCGCCTTCCTGATCGGCATTCTCGTTGATTCCGGCGACCTCGGCCATATAGGCCTCGCAGCACGCCTTGGCGACGGCGCGGACGCGCAGGATGTAGTTGGCGCGCTCGACTGCGGAAAGCGCACCGCGGGCATCGAGCAGGTTGAAGGCATGGCTGCACTTCATGACGCAGTCATATGCCGGCAGCGGCAGCTTGCGCTCCAGGCAGGAGTGGCACTCGGCCTCGTAGTCGTCAAACTTCTGACGCATCATCTCGACGTTGGCGACCTCAAAGTTGTAGGCGCTGAACTCGCGCTCGTTCTCCAGGAACACGTCGCCGTAGGTCATGGGCGTGCCGTCGGGCAGGTAGCTCCACACCAGGTCGTAGACCGAGTTGACGCCCTGGGCGTACATGGCGATACGCTCCAGGCCATAGGTGATCTCGACGGGCACGGGGTCGACCTCGATGCCGCCCACCTGCTGGAAGTACGTAAACTGCGTGACCTCCATGCCATTGAGCCAGACCTCCCAGCCAAGGCCCCAGGCGCCGAGCGTCGGGCTCTCCCAGTCGTCCTCGACAAAGCGGACGTCATGGTCGTTGGGGTCCAGGCCAATGGCGGCCAGCGAACCCAGGTAGAGCTCCTGGGCGTTGACCGGCGAGGGCTTGATGAGCACCTGGAACTGATAGTAGTGCTGCATGCGGTTGGGGTTCTCGCCGTAGCGGCCGTCGGCGGGACGGCGGCAGGGCTGCGCATAGCAGGTGCGCCACTCGGCGGGACCGAGCGAGCGAAGCGTGGTCGCGGTATGGAAAGTACCGGCACCGACCTCGGAGTCATAGGGCTGCATAATGACGCAGCCCTGCTCGCCCCAGTACTGCTGAAGGCGCAGGATGATGTCTTGGAAGGAAAGCGGTGAAGCGTTCATGCCTCTAATATCCCCTCGTCGAAACGATTACACGGTTAGGTACTGTACTATAGCGGTTTTTAATCGATAGCGCCGATACGGTTGAGCGGCCAGTAGCGCACAAGCGCCACGGCGATCAAGTCGGAGCGGTCGACCGGGCCAAAGTAGCGGGAGTCAGCAGAGTTCTCGCGGTTGTCGCCCATCACCCACACACAGTCGTCAGGGACGGTGTAGGGATAGCTCACCTGAGCGCCGGGGGCTTGGACCGAAAGCGGCCAGCTCATGCCGGTCGTATAGTCCTCATCGAGCACCTGGCCATCGACGACGACCTTGCCATCCTGCAGGTCGACCGTCTGGCCGGCCGTGGCGATGACGCGCTTTACCAGCACGTCATGCTCGGACATGGCATCGGGGTTGTGGAACACCACGATATCGCCTTGCTTGACGGGCTGTCCGAGTTCG
Source organism: uncultured Collinsella sp. (assembly GCA_900553705.1). Lineage (GTDB taxonomy): Bacteria > Actinomycetota > Coriobacteriia > Coriobacteriales > Coriobacteriaceae > Collinsella. The sequence goes on along the minus strand of USEK01000078.1, from coordinate 603 downwards.
AGCGTCACCTTCTGCGCCAGAATCTGGTCTCCGATCTCGATCGTGGACTCCATGGAGCCGGTGGGCACCACAAAGGGTTCGACCACAAACGAGCGAATCAAGAAGGTGGCGACCAGCGCGATCGCGACAACCACGACCCACTCAAACGCACCCTTTAGCACGGAATGCTGCGATGGAACCATTCTCACTCCTCGCTCTGCGAATACGAAGCGTCCAGGATCTCCTGCGCGTACGCACGCTCCTCGGGCGTGAGCCGCGCCGTCTCGATCAGGTCGGGACGCCAGCGACAGGTACGCTCGATGGCGTTTTTGCGACGCCAGGCATCGACCTTGGCGTGGTCGCCGCTTACGAGCACCGGCGGCACGCCCTCGCCATTGAACTCGGCGGGGCGGGTGTACTGCGCGTACTCGAGCAGGCCACCGTCCTCGGCGGTCGAGAAGGACTCGTCCACGTTGCTCATCTCGTCGCCCAAGGCTCCGGGAATGAGCCGTACGACGGCATCGGCTACGACCATAGCGGGCAGCTCGCCGCCCGTGAGCACGTAGTCGCCGATCGATAGGCGCTCATCGGCATACGCATACTGTCTCTTATACACATCTCCGA
>USEK01000077.1 GCA_900553705.1 uncultured Collinsella sp. | reverse complement strand
ACCACCTATGCCAGCTGGGAGGATTTCCTTGCGCGCAACGACCTCGCCCCCGCCGACGAGCGTCTGCATCTGCTGACCAAAAAGGCACGCCGCACCTATGCGCAGAGCACCTACCGCGACGGCGACTACTTGGTCTTTGGCAGCGAGAGCTCGGGCATTCCCGAGCCACTGCTTGCCGCGGCGCCCGAGCGCTGCGAGCGCATCCCGATGCTGCGCGATTGCGACTCACTCGATAACGCCGAAGCTTGGGAAGCTCACGAGGAATCGCTGGGGCATACCGAGGACAGCCACGAGGCCATCCTTCAACAGGATATCTGCGGCAACTTCGTCAACCCGGACGACTACCGCATCAGCGCACTTAACCTCTCCAACAGCGCCGCCATCGTCCTCTACGAGGCCCTGCGCCAGGCAGGCTTTCCGGGAATGTAACAAACCTGCCATTTGGGGACGGGGTAGAAATGGCAGATCTTTAAACCCTCTAGCTCTTGACAAGCTGGTTTTGGCATCAATGAGGCAAAGGGACTGTCCCTTTGCCTCATTGATGCTCTAAATAACGAACCATTGCTTTTAATCAGAATTAACTAAAATAAAATGAAGTTAAACGGCGGTGTGAAAGGAGAGCTTTGTGAAATATCTCGAGAACCCGTTTACCCCCAGTTTTGGTGAGGTTCCTGCCCATCTCGCTGGCAGACAACAGATTATTCGGGATTTGGACCGTGCCTTCTTGAGCCAGCGCAGGCGCCCAGAATTGACCTCGATTTTCTCAGGCGCGCGTGGAACCGGTAAAACCGCTCTCATGTCGTCGCTCGCGACAAGGGCGGAATCCCACGGCTGGATAGCCGTAAAGACGACCGCGCTCTCGGGAATGCTTGAGGAAATCGAGTTCGGGGCGAAACGTGCTGCAGGCCATCTCATCGACCCGTCTAACAACTTCGAAGTCACTGGGCTTGGAATTGCACCGCTCGGCAGCATCGAGGTCAATCGCGTTCACGATGCCTCAACCTGGCGTTATCGCATGAGCGACATCATCGACCAGCTCAACGAGGCGGGCACCGGTCTGCTCGTCACGGTTGACGAGGTGGACCCGACACTCGACGAGATGATTCAGCTCGCAGCGACGTATCAGCACTTTGTGACCGATGGGAAACGCGTCGCGCTGCTCATGGCGGGACTTCCCAACAACGTCTCGACGTTGCTGAACCACAAGACGGTCTCGTTCCTTCGCCGCGCCCAACAATATCATCTGGGTCGCATTGCCGACTATGACGTACGCGAGGCCTTGATTCGCACGATCCAGGAAAACGATCGCCTGGCAGATGCCGAGGGAATCGATAGAGCCGTTCACTCGATCTCTGGTTTTCCCTTCCTATTGCAACTCGTAGGCTACCGTGCCTGGGATCTCACAAGCGATTCGAAGGAAATCTCGTCACGCGACTTTGACCTGGGAATCAAAATCGCGCGCGACGAGATGGACGACCGAATCCTCGCGGCAACCTATCGGGAACTCACTGCAGAGGACAAGCGATTCCTCATCGCCATGCTCGATGACGAGGAAGAGTCCACCACCGCTGACCTTGTCGAGCGCCTTAAGCGTTCGCCGCAGCAGGTCTCCCGCTACCGACGCCGCATGATAGATGCCGGCATCATCGGGGAACGAGGACGAGGGCTCGTCGCATTTGAATTGCCATTCTTCCGCGACTATCTCGCGGCTCAATGCGTCAAATAGAAGTCAATGCGACAAAGGGGCGCCCCTTTGTCGCATCGCCTATAGATAACGACCGGTAATGCTCTTGGAGCAAGCTGCGATGTCGCCCAGCGTGCCGGCGCAGACGATTTGCCCGCCAGCATCGCCACCGCCTGGGCCCATGTCGATCACGTAATCGGCGTTGCGGATAAGGTCGAGATCGTGTTCAATCACGATAACCGTGGCGCCCTTGGCAACGAGGCCGTCGAACACACTCAGCAACACTTGGACATCGAGCGGATGCAGGCCGATCGTGGGCTCGTCGAACACAAATACGGCATCGTCCTGCACGCGGCCCATCTCGCTCGCGAGCTTAAGGCGTTGTGCCTCGCCGCCCGAGAGCGCCGGCGTGGGCTCACCGAGCGTGAGATAACCCAGGCCCAGGTCGTGCAAGGTCTGTAAGCGCGTCTGAACCTTCTTGAGTCCCACCGTGGCGTCGAGGGCCTCGTCCACACTCATATCCATGAGCTGCGGCAACGTAAGCAGACTCCCGTCCTTGCCCTCGCGATGGATACGCGAAGCCGTGTCTGCATAACGAGAACCGCGACATGCCGGACAGACGATCTCGACGTCGGGCAAAAACTGCACGTCGAGCGATATCGAGCCCGTGCCATCGCACGTAGGGCAGCGCAAGGCGCCGGTGTTGTAGCTAAAGGCACCCGCCTTGTAACCGGCTGCCTTGGCCTCGGGCGTACGGGCGAAGGCGCGACGCAGTTCATCATGGATGTCGGCATAAGTCGCTACCGTCGAGCGCACGTTGGCACCGATGGGCGTGGCGTCTATCAGGTTGGCACGTGCAATGCCCTCGGCATCGACCCAACGCACGTGTTTTGGCAGGCGCTCGCCGGCTGCCTGCGCCTTAAGTGCCGGGATGAGTGTCTCGAGCACCAACGTCGTCTTACCCGAACCCGAAACGCCCGTCACCGCGACAAGGCGACCGCGCGGGATATCGACTTCGAGCGGTTTGACGGTATGGATGGCATCGGTCGCCATGCGGATATGGCCCCGGTCAAACATTTCATCGTCAGGCACCTGCGGACGCAAGCGCTCAGGCTCCGAGCGCAAAAATGGGGCGATGCGGCTGCCCTGCGATTCTTCGACCTCGCCTACCGCGCCCGCGGCGATCACATTGCCGCCGCCTGCTCCGGCAACGGGGCCCATCTCGACCAGATAGTCGGCTTCCGCCAGTACGCGCGTGTCGTGGTCGACAACGACCACGGTGTTGCCGTCATCCACCAAATCGCGCATCACGCCTACCAGGCCGTCGACATTGGCAGGATGCAAGCCAATCGAGGGCTCGTCCAGCACATAGAGCACGCCCGTCGATCGGTTACGCACCACGCGGGCGAGCTGCACGCGCTGACGCTCGCCCGTGGAGAGCGTGGCACCGGCGCGGTCGAGCGAAAGGTAATCGAGGCCCAGATCGACCAGTCGACGGGCCGTGCTCAAAAACGAATCGCAGATATCCGTCGCCATGGGCTGCATCTCGGCCGGCAAGGATGCGGGCACCCCGCGCACCCACTCAATCGCCTCACCCAGCGTCATAGCCGCGGCCTGCGCCAGATTGATACCGCGCACCTGGGGATGGCGTGCGGCCTCGGAGAGACGCGTGCCGCCACAGTCACGGCATGGCCCCTCGCGCAAAAAGCGCGCCACGCGCTTGAGGCCCTTGTCGTCCTTAACCTTGGCGAGCGCATTCTCGACGGTATAGGCAGCGTTGTAATAGGTAAAATCGAGCGGCGTGGCGCCCTCGCCGTTTTTGGGAACGTAGAGAATGTGCTTTTTAACCGCCGGACCGTGGAACACGATGTCGCGCTCCTGAGGCGTGAGCTGGTTAAACGGCACGTCGGTGCGCACGCCCATCTCGCCAGCCACCTGCTTCATCAGATCCCACATGAGTGTGCCCCAAGGAAGCACCGCGCCCTCGTTGATGGTCTTTGACTCGTCGGGCACCAGGCTCGCTTCGTCCACCTCGCGCATGACACCGGTGCCGCCGCAGGTAGGGCACGCACCGCCGCTGTTAAAGGCAAGGTCCTCGGCACTCGGCGCGTAGAACTCGCGGCCGCATGCGGGGCACGTGAGCGACAGGCCCGCAGCCACGTTAAGGCTCGGCTCCACACGCGCCCCGCAATGTGGGCACACGTGATGGGCACAGCGGCTAAAGAGCAAACGCAGACTGTTGTTGAGCTCGGTCATGGTACCAAAGGTCGAGCGCACGCCTGGCACACTGGGACGCTGATGCAACGCGAGTGCCGCCGGTACGTGCAATACCTCGTCCACCTGGGCGTGCTCGGCCTGCGTCAGGCGACGTCGAGTATAGGTGCTGAGCGCCTCCAGGTAACGGCGCGAGCCCTCGGCATAAAGAACTCCCAGCGCCAGCGAGCTCTTGCCCGAGCCCGACACGCCGGCAATGCCCACGAGCCTCCCCAGCGGAATATCGATATCGATGTCCTTGAGATTGTGGACACGTGCACCGCGCACCTCGATAGCCTGCGGGCTCATCTTCTGTTCCGTCACCTTTATCACCCTACTCATGCCATAAAACGCGGTCGCGGATATACTCGCCCAGCATGGGCACGGTAAACCGCACAAGGCCGTATCCGGCGGCCTCGATGACGCGCTCGCGAATCAGGCTTGCGCGATATTTACTCGCCCAGCTCTGGGTACGGTCGCAGCGCTCAATGATATCCGCCGTGCGCGTCGGCTTGTCCTCGTCAACCGCCATAGCCTCGATAAAGAGGCGCTGAGGGCTGCGCAGACCGTAATACAGAGGTGCGTCAACCGCTTCGTAGAACTCGGAGACGGCATCCGCATGGCCATTCTCGACATCGCGCCTTTCGATGACCTGCGAGCCACGCCGGACAGCAGACCGCCACATGTAATAGCCCACCAGCTGAACCATATAGGGATGCCCCATGCTCTTGCGCGCCGCAAGGTCCGCCGTCTCCGCGTCAACGTAAAGACCAGCGTCTTTGACCGTCTGGATATACGAATCGCGCACCTTGGGCAAAGATATTGCCCCCAACGTACGCTGCTGGGCACGCCGCAAAAACGTCACGCTCGGCTCTTCGAGCAGATCGTCAACCATACTGGGCAAGCCGGCGAACGCCAGCGCAAGACCGCGCTGGTCGCTATCGGGCAAGCCCGTGGCATCCTGGTCTCCGAGCACCTGCTGATAGAGGACGGCAAGAGCCGCCAGTTCCTCGATAGACACCGATTGTGCCTCGTCAATCGCAAACAAGACGCCCTTGCCCGGACCGAGCTTCTTGAGACGCTCGTTGACCAGCCCTCGCAATGTCTCGCCTTTTGCCCGCGCCGCCTCGACCGACATCCGGCCAAACGACGGCCCAAACTCCATTGACGTCACAACGGGTTTATTCGAGCGAAGCGCGTCGGCCAAGCGGTCGCACAAACCAAGCGAAGCGGAATCGGAGACAACCGCCCATCCGCGCTCGCTGGCTAGACGTTGCAGCTCCCGCAGGAGAACCGTTTTGCCATAGCCGCGGTTTCCCGTAATGAGCATGAGCCTGCCCGGCGCTCCGGCGCCGTTGTCGAGCCCTTCCTCAAAATCTTCGATGACCGACTCGCGACCGATGAGTATCGGAGGCCGCTTACCAGCTGTGGGCTTAAAGGGATTTGGATTCATATCGGCCTCCTCGGATTGGCAAACCCTGGTAACAGTTATACCAACTTATACCGAGTTATACCAATAGCATGTGACAAAGGAACTGCCCCTTTGTCACATGTGGCCGAAAAACTCGGCGTCTGCTGCTCGCCAGGGGCGGAAGGTGGCGGGATCGACCTTTACGTGCGCCGCAGCGGGTGCGTCGTACCATTTGACCGTGTAGCCGGCGCCGTGGGCGCAAAAGACCGAGTCGGGCGTGTTGGGCAGATCGGCCTCGGGCTCGTAGGCGGCAGCCTCGATTACGCGCTCGCCATCATGGCAAGCCGCATAACCGGCGAACTCCAGGTACAGATGCCCGCGACCGCTCGTGTAGGCAGCCACCTCCAGCGCATAATCTTGCACCTCGGATGCCGGAACGCGACCCACAAGCTTCGCCCGGTCTCCCGCCATCGTCGGCGGCTCGTACTCGGCACTCATGCGCGTGGCATCCGAGAGCGCCCGGCCCACGCACTCCCCCGGCACCTCGAGCTCAAAGTGGTACCACGGCTCCAACAGCACCGCCGTGCCGGCCTCACGCGCCTGCATCAAACCCTGGCGAATCGCGCGGTACGTGGCCTGGCGAAAATCGCCGCCCTCGGTGTGTTTGGCATGCGCACGGCCGCCCGTGAGCGTAATGCGCACATCGGTGACGGGCGAGCCGGTCAGCACGCCCAGGTGATCGCGCTCCATGGCGTTGGTGAGCGCCAGACGCTGCCAGTTCAAGTCGAGCTCGTCAGTTGAGGTCACGGTGCCAAATTGCACGCCCGAGCCCGCCGGTAACGGCTCCAAACGCAGATGTACCTCGGCATAGTGGCGCAGCGGCTCAAAGTGGCCCACGCCCTCGACCGGCTGCGAAATAGTCTCCTTATAGAGAATGCCGCCAGACTCAAAATCAATCGAAAGGCCAAAGCGATCGGCCAGCACCCGCTGCACGACCTCGAGTTGCACGGCGCCCATCAACTGCAAATGAATCTGCTCAAGATGCGTATTCCAGCTTACGCCGAGCATGGGATCCTCGTCCGCCAACTCAGTCAGCGCTTTGAACACCGCGTGGACATCGTGTTCGCCCGGAAGCACCGTATAGGTGAGGACCGGCGCAATGACGGGCGCATCGCCCGCAGGCTCCGCGCCCAGGGCGTCCCCTGGGCGAACGTGCGCAAGACCCGTCACGGCACAAATACCGCCAGCGGCAACTTCTTGGGCAAGCTCATACTTTTCGCCGTTATAGATGCGTACCTGATCGACCTTCTGCTCCCATGCCTCGGCACCGGAACGTCCGTTAATCACCTGTTTGGCATGCAGCGTGCCGCCGGTCACTTTAACCCAAGCCAAGCGCTCGCCGCGATCCCCGCGGCTGACACGATAGACGCGCGCGGCAAACTCCGGGTACCATGCCTGTTCGCGCATCAGCGTGCACATGCCATCCAGCAGCTCGTCCACGCCTTGGTCTTTGAGCGCCGAGCCGGCAAAGCAGGGAAAGAGCTTGCGCTCGGCAACCATGCGCGACAGCGTGGCAGTCGAAAGCTCACCCGCCTCAAGAAACTCCTCGAGCGCTGTCTCGTCCCTGTCTCTTATACACATCTGACGCT
>USEK01000076.1 GCA_900553705.1 uncultured Collinsella sp. | reverse complement strand
CTACACTCGACTAGTCGTCGGCAGCGTCAGATGTGTATAAGAGACAGGGTCAGGGCTCGGGCCGCGGCGTCCATCTCGAAGGAGACGGCGCTCGATACTAGGTATTGGTGAGCTTTTGCGATCTCGGCGATGACGGGTGCCGCTACTGCGAGCCAGCCCAGACGCCAGCCGGTCATAGCCCAGGGCTTGGAGAAGCTCTCGATGACTACCGTCTGCTCACGAAGCTCCGGGTGGCGCTGGGCAAAGCGCTCGTAGCCGTCCACGTAGACCAGGCGGTTGTATACGTCGTCGCAGATCACGTAGATGCCCGCCTGCTCCGCTACGCGCGCCACGGCGTCGAGCGATGCTGCGTTGAGGATGCAGCCTGTAGGATTGTTGGGCGTGCAGATGACGATGGCCTTGGTCGCCGGCGTCACGCAAGCACGAAGCGCATCCTCGTCAATCTGAAATTGCGCAGGCTCCGTATCCAAAAAGACCGCTTTGGCGTGGTTGGCCACGACGATGCTCTCGTACAGGCCAAAGGCCGGCGTGGGGATAATGACCTCGTCGCCGGGGTTGAGCATGGCCATGAATGTTGCCGACAGGGCCTCGGTCGCGCCGTCGGTCAGGATGACCTCGTCGGCCGAAAACGTAAGGCCCGCGCCCCCCATGTAGGCAGATAACGCCTCACGCAGGGCGGGGCGACCGTTGTTGAGCGGATAGTGCGTGTCACCGCGGTCCAGTGCGGCGGTCACCTCGGCGCTAATCACATCGGGCGTGGGAAAATCGGGCTCGCCGAGCGCGAGCGCGATGCACCCCGGATGCTGGGCGGCGAGCGCGTTGATCCGGCGGATACCGGAGGGCTTGAGCATGGCAAGCGAGGTATTCATGGGCAGACGCATGGCGTTCCTTTCGTAAGGGTTGCACTAGGATAGCGCGGCGGGGCGCCACCAGACGGTGTAACCTAAACGGAAACGAGCCGGAAAGGAGATGGCATGGAGACGACCGCGCGCGGCGACGTACCAAAAACACTGCACACCATTGCGTATATCAGTATTCCCAATAGCGCCGATCTTGAGTTTTTGCTTTGGGACCTGCAGGATGCCATCGCCGCCTATGCCCGGTTTTCCGGCACCGCACTCCCCCGCCCGGTCGACTTGAAGGCAAATGACGCCGGCAGCGTTGCCGATGGCATCGTGCTGGCCATTGAAGATGTGGCTGACGATGAGACGTTGACAGCCATCGAGCGGGCGCTTGAGCGCTTTGGCGGTACGGGAACGCGCGTCTATGCCGCGATTCGAGCCGCACAAGAGGGCACAGAGCGGGCGCGTGGGACCGCCGTTCGCCTGCGCAAGGCATGTGAGCGCCATGACCAATTGTGGTGTGGCGGCGTTGCCATCTGCGCCGGCAGCGGCATCGCAGCGCTTCGCCATTCCCCTCGCATGGGCTTCTTGCGCCGATCATTTTCGGAAGCGATGGATAAGCTTGTGGGCGCTGTGCGCATGGGCTGCTCCGTCGAGCATGCACAGCGACTTGGCGGCGGCAATGCCGCCAACGTCGACGCCGACGGCATGGTTTGCGCCGAGCCAGCCGTGCCCGCGCCGATCTGGCGAGGCGCTCTGAAACGTCTGGGCGCCCACGCTCAAACAAAAAACTAAATTAAATAACAGCCCAGTCAACGGCTTCGTGCCAACGCTCAACAAGACGCTCCAGGCACCAGGCGGCATTGGCGGGACTTGTCGAGGGCAGGACAATGGCAGGCAGCCCCGTCCGATCTTGCAAGTAGCGTTTGTAGAGTCGCCCTGCCGTACCGCCGTTACAGACAACGACCTCGATCGGCGCGGCATCGGTAATGCGCTCGATATGTGCCGGCACAACGTTGCGGATGCTCGCGTCGCTCGAGCCCTTAATGTCGCAGCTCTCGATTGCATCCCACAGGGCTACGCCGCCGTTCAACAGCATGACCCGCTTGGCGGCAATGGAGGCATCGAGCGTCGCGGGCTCACCGCTTGCCAAAGGATCGCCCTCGTTGGGCGGCACAGGCATACCGAGGCACGTGGCCATCACACGCCAAAAGCGATTCTGAGGGTTCCCGTAATAAAAGGCATTGGCGCGCGAAAGCACCGAGGGAAACGACCCGAGCACCAAAACGCGCGAGTGCTCGTCAAACACGGGCTCAAACCCATGCTCAATATGTTGATAGCCCTCGTCAGATACGGCCATGGGCTAGGCTCTCAACAGATAGCGCACCTCGTAGGGTGCAAGCTCAAGGGTACCCGTCAGCTCGACCGTGGGCGCATCGTCGGCAAGCAGGTCGACGAAGGACCCGTTGAGCTCGCCGGCGCCAAAGGTGTAAGGCTCACCCACGGCATTCACCGCCACGAGTACCGTCGCGCCGTCACAGGCGCGCTCGAACAGCAGCTGCTTGTTCTGGATCACCACGTTGCGATAGGCACCGTAGTTGAGAGCACGGGCAGCCGCGTCGTCGGCCGAGCGAAGGTGCGCAAGCTGCGTGATGAACGCCGTCAGCTCGTTGGGCGCAGGCTCATTGAGCGCAGGTCTCAGCGCCCAGTCGCCATCGGGGCCACCCTTTTCGCCGGCAATTCCCCACTCGCTGCCATAGTAGACGCACGGGATGCCCGGCATGCCAAAGAGCATGCCGTAGGCGGGACGCAGACACGACTTGTCGGTGAGGATACTTGCCAGGCGCGGCACATCGTGGTTGTCGACAAACGACAGCAGATGTTTGCCGCGGTAGATGCACCACGGATCGCCGCCAAACTGGCGGTGCAGCGAATGGGCGATCTCGAACATGTTGACCGAGTTAAAGCTGGAGTACAGGCCCTTGTAGCACTCGTAGTTGGTGCAGGAGTCGAGCATCTCGTCGTTGACGATTTGGTTGTAGTCGCCGTGGAGCGTCTCGCCGATCAGCACAAAGTCGGGCTTGAGCTCATGGGTAAAGACGTGCAGGCGGCGCATAAAGTCGCGGTCGAGCATATAGGCAACGTCCAGGCGCAGGCCGTCGACGCCAAAGACCTCGGCCCAGCGGCGCACGGACTCGAGCAGGTAATCGACCACAGCGGGATTTTGCAGGTTGAGCTTCACAAGCTCAAAATGGCCTTCCCAGCCCTCGTACCAAAAGCCATCGCCATAGCAGGAATCGCCGTCAAAGCTAATGTGGAACCAGTCCTTGTACGGCGAGTCCCACTTGCGCTCCTGCACATCGCGGAAGGCCCAAAAACCGCGGCCGACGTGGTTGAAGACGGCATCGAGCACCACGCGGATGCCATGGGCATGCAGCGTGTCGCATACGGCGGCAAAGTCGGCGTCCCCACCCAGGCGGCGATCAATATGGCGCAGGCTGCGCGTGTCGTAGCCATGGCTATCAGACTCGAGCGGCGGGTTGATGAGCACAGCGCCAATACCGAGTTCCTGCAGGTAGTCGGCCCATTGGGCAATCTTCATGATGGGGGCATCGGGGCTAGCTGTGGCATCGGCGGCCTGGGCGAGCTCATCCTCGGCAACGGGCGCGGCGTTTTCGCGCGGAGCTCCACAAAAGCCCAGCGGATAGATTTGATAGAACGTCGTCTCGTATGCCCACATAGCAACCTCCCGGTAAGCGCAACACAACGACATCCATTGTATGCCCAGCTTGTATCCTCTCCCCCAAAATAAGTTGCGGTGGAATAGTTCCTGCTTGGGCCTTCAGAGGCCTTAAACAGGAACTATTCCACCGCAACTGATGAGGAAACGTGATTAGGCAACGGGTTTGGCGCGGCGAATGGCCGGGAACATCACCGTGATAGCGAGGATGACGCCCACGACGGCAATCGCCCCGCCCGCGAAGCCAATCCAGGAGATACCGGGGCCCGAAACCACGGCGCCGCCGATCGCGGTGCCCGTGCCAATACCGAGGTTAAACAGGCCCGAGAAAATCGACATGGCGACGGCCGACGAATCCACCGGCGTGTACTTGATGAGCTCGGCCTGAAACGCCACGTTAAAGGCCGTGGAGCAGCAGCCCCATAGCGCGCAGACGGCAAGCACCGCCGCGAGCGATGACGCGACAGACTCCATAAGCAGCAAGGCGACCGGCACTCCGGAGAGCGTGATCGCAAGGAACGGAAAACGGTGCCCGTCGAACAGGCGGCCGAACAGCCAACTGCCCACCAGGCCGGAGCAGCCGAACGCCGTCAACGTCATAGTGATAGCGCTTGCGTCGACATGCGCGACCTGGGCCAGGAAAGGCTCGATATAGCTATAGCCCGCGTAATAGCCGGTCGCCATGAACACCGTAACGGCGTAGAGAGCGATGAGGAACGGGCTCTTGAGCAGCTCGGGCAGCTGCTTGAGCGTAAAACGCTCGCCCGCCGGCATGGTGGGGAACACCGTGGCCTGGTACACCACCGCAGCGGCAGAGAGGGCCCCAACCACGGCAAACGTCATACGCCAGCCCACGGCCAGGCCAATGGCGCGGCCGAGCGGCAGGCCGAAGATCTGTGCGATGGAAGAGCCCGTGGCGATCATGCTGATGGCGAGTGCCCCATGGCGCGTGTCAACCAGACGCGACGCCATGATCGAGGCGACCGACCAGAACACGGCGTGCGCGCAGGCAACCACCAGGCGTGCGCAGACCAGAATGGGATAGGTCGGCGCCACGGCGGACAGGAACTGGCCCAGCGAGAACACGGCAAGCACGCCGAGCAGCATCCGCTTGAACTCAAAGCGCGAAGCGAACACCATGAGCGGCAACGACAGCAGCATGACGCCCCAGGCATAGACCGAGATCATGATGCCAGCTTGGGCCTCGGTGAGCGAAAACGATGCGGCGATGTCGGTCAGCAGACCGATGGGCATGAACTCCGACGTGTTGAACACGAACGCGCAGCAGGTGAGCCCGATAAGCGGGAGCCACTGCTTGAGCGTGATGCCATCTTGCCTTGCCTGACTCATATATAACGTCTCCAATCATTTTGAGCGGAGGCGATTATATAGCAACGGCCCCGCATCCGTCAGTACAGATGCGGGGCCGCAATCAACTCAATACACAGAGGTTGCGCCGTCAATAAATAACTAAGCCAACCCCAGCAATATGCCCGCCGAATGCACGACAAACGCCACGATCCAGGCGACCGTCACCTGGAACGCGAACACGGCAACGGCATAACGTGCGCCCAGCTCGCTCTTGACGGCGCCGATTGCCGCCACGCACGGCGGGTACAGCAGCGTAAAGACCAGGAACACATAGGCAGTAAACGGCGAAAACATGGTCGACAGCGCCGAGGGCGAGGTTGCACCCAAAAGCACCGTGAGCGTCGAGATGACGCTCTCCTTGGCAATAAGTCCCGTGACGAGTGCCGTCGAGGCGCGCCAGTCGCCAAAGCCAAGCGGGGCTAACACCGGTGCGATGATGCTACCCAGACCGGCAAGCAGGCTTTGCGACTGGTCGGCGACCACGTTAAAGCGGATATCGAACGTCTGAAGGAACCAGATGACCACAGTAGCGGCAAAGATAATGGTAAAGGCCTTGGTGATGAAGTCCTTGGCCTTATCCCACGCTAGCATCACTGTCGTCTTAACACTCGGCAGGCGGTAGTTGGGCAACTCCATGATAAACGGTACCGGGTCACCCTTAAAGGCCGTGCGGTTGAGCACCAGGGCGGCAATGCAGCCGACCACGATGCCGATCAGATAGAGCGAGACCATGGCAGGAACCGTCGCCTGCGGGAAGAATGCTCCGCACAGCAGGCCATAGACCGGCAGCTTGGCCGAGCAGCTCATGAACGGCGTGAGCATGACGGTCATCTTGCGGTCGTGCTCGGATGGGAGCGTACGGGTCGACATGATAGCCGGCACGGTGCAGCCAAAACCGACGAGCATAGGCACGAAGCTGCGGCCCGACAGGCCAAAACGACGCAGTACCTTATCCATGACAAAAGCCACGCGCGCCATGTAGCCCGAGTCTTCCAGAATGGAGAGGAACAAGAAGAGCACGACGATAATCGGCAGGAAGGTCAGCACGCTGCCCACGCCCGTAAGCACGCCGTCGACAGCCAGCGAGCGCACCACGTCGTTGGTACCGAACGCCTTGAGGCCCGCATCGGCCGAGGCGATGATGGCAGCGATACCGTCCTCCATGAGTCCCTGCAACGCCGCGCCGATCACGCCAAACGTCAGCCAAAAGACGAGGCCCATAATCACCAGAAACGCTGGAATGGCCGTATAGCGACCCGTCAGGATGCGGTCGATCTTGACGGAGCGCACGTGCTCGCGGCTCTCGTGCGGCTTGACGACGCAGCGCCCACACACGTCGCCGATGAAGCTAAAGCGCATATCGGCCAGCGCGGACAGGCGGTCGGTGCCGGCCTCGCCCTCCATCTGGGTAATGATGTGCTCGATAGCGTCGAGCTCATTGCGATCCAGGTGAAGCGCCTCGGTTACCAGCTCATCGCCCTCGACCAGCTTGGTCGCCGCAAAGCGCACCGGGATGTGCGCCGTCACGGCATGGTCCTCGATCAGGTTAGCAATACCGTGGATGCAGCGATGCAGCGCACCGCCGTCCGGACCGTCGGGCGCGCAAAAGTCCAGGCGACCGGGGCGCTCACGGAACCGCGCCACGTGCAAGGCATGATCCACCAACTCGCCGATACCCTCGTTGCGGGCAGCGCTAATGGGAACAACGGGCACGCCCAACAGGCTCTCGAGCAGGTTGACGTCCACGGCGCCGCCGTTGGCGGTCACCTCGTCCATCATGTTGAGCGCGATGACCATGGGGCGGTCGAGCTCCATGAGCTGCAGTGTCAGGTACAGGTTACGCTCGATGTTGGTGGCGTCAATGATGTCGATGATGGCGTCCGGGCGCTCGTCGAGGATGAACTGACGGCTCACGACCTCTTCGCCTGTGTACGGCGACAGGGAGTAAATGCCAGGCAGATCGGTAACGCTCGCCTCGGGATGGTTGCGGATGGTGCCATCTTTGCGGTCGACCGTCACGCCGGGAAAGTTACCGACGTGCTGGTTGGAGCCCGTCAGCTGGTTGAATAACGTG
>USEK01000075.1 GCA_900553705.1 uncultured Collinsella sp. | reverse complement strand
TCTACACTCGACTAGTCGTCGGCAGCGTCAGATGTGTATAAGAGACAGGTCTTGGGATCCATGGCGTTGAGCTTACCGCAGGTATTGGCGGTCTTGAGCACCGTGACGTCGTCGGCACCAGCAGCAATGGCATGCGCAAAACCGGCGATGGTCGAGTCGCCGGAACCCGTTGCGTTCACAGCCGCAATCGCGGGCGTCTTGGCGCGGAACGCGCGACCCTCATGGAAGCCCACCGAACCGGCAGCGCCCATCGAAACGACAACCCAGGGAATACCGGCAAAGCGGCCATCGGCGGCAAGCGCCTCGCGCAGGGCATCGACATCATCGGTCGTAAAGGACGTACCCAGCAGGCCGTTAATCTCGGTCAGGTTGGGTTTTACGAGCTCAGGCTTAGCGTCGGACTCCAGCGCGGCCTCCAGCGATGCACCCGAGGTGTCGAGCAGCACCTTGGCGCCCGCCTCCTCGGCGATCTTGACGAGCTCGGCATAGTAGCCGGCATCGACGCCACGCGGCAGCGAGCCCGAAAGCGTCACAACGTCCGCCTTCGCCGCGAGCTCGGCGAACTTGGCCGTAAAGGCCTCGAGCTCGGCCGGGGCGATCTGCGGGCCGCTCTCCAGCAGCTCGGTCTGATTACCCTCGTGCAGAATATTCAGGCAAATGCGCGTCTCACCGGCGATGGGCACAAAGTCGTTCTTGACGCCGTCGGCATCCATAAGCTCGGCCATATAGGCACCCATGTGGCCGCCAAGCAGACCAGTCGCGAGCACGTCGTCTCCCAGTTGCAGCAGCACACGGCTCACGTTGAGGCCCTTGCCGCCAGCGGTCTTTTCGGGCGTGACGCGGTTAACGTCGTCAATGACCAGCTTGTCGAGCTGATAGCGCGTATCAATCGACGGGTTCATGGTAACGGTCAGAATCATATTGAACTCCTGTTCCGGGGCGGCATGACCCACCCCAAACATACGATAGCTCGTTAAAGGATCTCGATCTCAAAGCCGCGGGTGACGGTCTCCCCCGGCTTGGCAACCAGGCAGCCACGCTTGTGCTCCAGAATATCGTCCTCGTCGGAGCAGGTAGACAGGCCGCCCCACGGTTCCACGGCCACAAAGTCGCCCTCGGGCTTGCTCCACACAATCAGGTACGGCATATCCTGGAACGTCAGGCGCACGCCCTTGTCCTCGGTTTTCTTGGTCAGCGTAACCACGCGGCTCTCGAGCACATCAAAGATGGTCTCCGCGAAGTCGAAGAGTTCGTGGGTAAGCGGCAGGTTCTGGTCGATCATGGGGTTCTTACTGCGATGCTCAACATCAATCAGGCCCGTCGAGGGAACGGCAGTACAGAGCTCGGCGGCCTCACGCTGATCAAAACGAAGCTCATAGTCGTCATAGGACTCGCCCTCGTCGAGCGGGCACTTAAAGCCGGGGTGACCACCCACAAAGAATGGCATATCCTCGGTGCCCTCATTGGTCACCTCGTACGACACGGCCACCTTTTCCGAATCGATCGTGTAGCGAGCAACGATCTTAAACGGATACGGGTACTGCTCAAGCAACTCGGCATGGTCGGCAGAGCTTAGGCTCAGCGCAACCATGTTGTCGCTCTGCTCCTCGAGCTTCCACTCCTGCTTGCGGGCAAAGCCGTGGCGGGCAAGCTTGACCTCGCGGCCACCCATGGTCATCGCGCGGCCATCACGAAGGCCGCCGCAAATCGGAAAGCAAATGGGTGCCTGGCCCGACCAGACCGAAGGATCGCCCTGCCACAGGTACTCGCGACCGTTGGCTTTAATCGAAGTGAACGATCCGCCAGCCGTGCTCAGTGCCACACGAATAGAACCGTTATCAAGAACAAACTCCATAGGAGCCTTCCCTTTCTTACGACAGCCCGCCAAGTCAATAGGGCTGATAGAAAACCGGCCCGCGCCCCCTCACAGAAACGCGAGCCGTCAACGGACTAGTAAATTACGCCGGATACCCGCTAGTCATGGTATTCGCCGCGGTCCCACTTCTCGAGGAACTCGTCAAAGAAGTGCGGGTCGGCCTGAGCCTCGGCGTCGGCCTTGTTGCAGGCATCGATCTTGGCAATCAGGGCATCGTGCTCGGGAGTCTTCTCGTAGGGCTCCTCCAGGAAGGCAAGCATAATGTCGGCCATCAGGAACTCACCGGTGATCTTACCGCCAAAGCCCACGATGTTGGCGTTGAGCTCGCGACGGGCATACAGGGCAGAGGTCATGTCGCGAACCAGGGCGCAGCGGGCGCCGGGAACCTTGTTGACGGCGTTGGTGATGCCGATGCCGGTGCCGCACAGGGCCACGCCAAAGTCGGCCTTGCCGCTGGCAACAGCCTCGCCCACGGCCTTACCGTAGATGGGATAGTGCGTACGGGTGTGGCTGTAGGTGCCGCAGTCGAGCACCTTGTAGCCAGCCTGCTCCAGGCGGTCGGCCAGATAGATCTTCTCGTCCGTAACGATATGGTCGCAACCGATTGCGATGGTCTTCTTCATCAGAACGTCCTTTCGTCTGAATTCACAAGTTGAGGTAGAAGTTCGAGTTCTCGGTGGCTCTCGTTAGGCCATCTTGTTGAGCATGTCGACACGGATCTGGTGACGGCCGCCGGCGTACTGTGCACGCAGGAACTCGCGGGCGATCTTCTTGGCGACCTCGGTGCCCACAACGCCCGGGCCCATGGTGACCATGCGCGAGCCGTTGTGCTCGCGGGTCATGTAAGCGGAACGCTCGTCGGAAATGTTGGCGACGACCATGCCCTTGATCTTGACGGCGGCCATATAGGAGCCGACGCCGTACTTATCGAATGCGAAGCCCTGGGAATCCTTGTGCTCCAGCAGGTCCTTGGCAACGGCGGTCGCGGAATCGACAAAGTCCGCGGCAGGGGTCTCGGAATAGTCGACGACCTCGTGACCGTCGGCGATGAGCATCTCCTTGATGGACTCCTTCATCGACATACCGTCGGCATCGGAAGCGATTACAACCCTCATGACATCCTCCTTGAGAGATACGCAGGTGCGTAGTTTCTGTTTGGAAGTGTTGAATCGCGTTCAGGTCCGGGCATCTGAATGTGCGGTTCTTCACTGTTCATGTTTATTTGAACACATTCGAACATAGGTTGCAACCATTATTTGTTTAACTTTGTTCTTTTTTGAACAAATATCGTTCACGGATGATTGCTGACCGTTTGAGCCGGGCGCGGACGTAGCGACCATGTGTTCAACAAACAAAAGGGCGGCCAAGAACGTGTCTCGGCCGCCCTTCGGCGGTATGCCCCAACAAATGCGGCTGTTTTAGTTACTCGGACTGCCCACCCTTTTTGGTGTGCTTGGACGGAGTACTCAGAAAACGGCCCGTCAAATAGCTCGCTGGACCGGAAATATCGATTCCCAGCAACGTGTGCCCCAGCCACAAAAACGCTGCGAGCACCAGCAATGGGATAACGCACGAGGTCACGATCATCACGATGACGCCTTCGATCAAATCGGTCACCTGCTGCACGATCTCATCGGTCATTTGCTTGGCACCACTGGTTACCGACGTGACCAGGCTCGAGGCACCGTCGGCAAGCTGTTCAAGCACGTTCTTGGACTCTGTGGACTCGGTCTTTTTCTTGCTTGCTTTGGAGCTGTCGCTATCTGCCGCACTCGCAGCGTCGGCCGCCTTTTGCTCGGCTGCCTCGATGCTCACTCGATACGTTTCGTCGACCTTTTGCGACACCCATACGCTTGCAGGCACCAACGCCATGCCGATCATGGCAACCACCAGCACGCGAGTCGCCACGCGGCGCAGGACGGCGCTCGTGCTCCAGCGCCCGTGAATGCCGAGCGACACCGCAAAGAGCACCAACGCAAGCGGGATTAAGATGCCCAAGCCAACTGACCACAAAATCGTGAGCAAATATTTCTCTAGGTATAGCACGGCAAGCACGATACCAAGGTTGCCTGAAAGCTGCGCGAGCTGCTCGGCGACCGGCGTTCCCGTATCGCCCGGCAGCGCCGTGATGCCCGCAGACAGCGCCACGCACGAGGTCGTGAGTGCCAAAACGTTGCCCTTCTTTTGATCGATGACCTCGATGGTGGAGTCCCAAGTTTTGGTATCGGCGAAATGCGGACGAGCTACAAAGCCCGACAGCAGCGCCAGCACCACGAGCGCAACGATAAAGCCAATCTGGAGCTTTTTGTTTGCGCACACGACATCGGACAGGCTGGGCTGCAGCTCGGTTACCGTCGTATGCTCGGTTATCTGGACAGGACGCCCATGAGCCATCTCATACGCGTCTCTTTTTTGAATTGATCCGTTGTCCGGCATTTGGATACCTCCTCATTCCGGCCTGTATTGCGGTGGAAAGTATACCCACCCATCGAAAAACCGAACGGCAGGAGGCGCAACAAGCTGCTGCATGATCCGCCCGCCATGAAATGGGCCCATCTACTACGTTTAACCGCCCATCCCCGACCATGCCACAAAGCGAAAAAACAAAACCGCAGGTAGAAGTCCTGCGATTTTTCATGAAACGCGGGTGTGTTCGAGGGTATCGGGTTAAACGTAGTAGATGAGCCAGTTTCGTGGCGAGCGCTGCCAACCGATCCTCCGGGGACGGGAAAAGCGGGTCATTTGGGGCTGTCGGCCCCTATTTCGCCGCAACCTAGATAGGTGGGATACAGAAAAACCCTGCCGCGGATAGCGGCAGGGTTTTTGGAAGGGGACGAGGTTGTGAGGGTTCGTTAGGCGAGCTTGGCCTCGAGCTCGGCGATGCGCTTGTAGGCATCGATGGTAAAGCGGGTCTGCTTCTCCAAGATCATGGTGGTCATGAGGGTGTCCTGAGCGTGGGCCATGATGAAGGTCATCTCCATCTCGCCGCCGCCGGCCTCCTGCGAAAGCAGCTTGGTCTGCGTGTCGTGGGCGCCAATGAGTGCATCGCTCGCATCCTTGTGCAGCTGTTCGGCCTTCTCAAAATCACCCTCGCGAGCAGCATCGAGCGCTGCAAGCAGATCAGTCTGGGCGTCACCCGCGTATGCGACGATCTCGAATCCAACCATCGAGATTTCTTCTTTGGTTGCCATATTGCGTTCCTTTCACATATGAACCAATGGAGAGCATCGCGTCCGGGCATACGCGCTGCGTTGTGTATGACAAAACATTAACATTCAAACAAAACAGAACAATGCAAAACGCAATTTCGAGCTATGAACGGTCGATTTTCGCCCGTGAACGGTTTTTAAACCAATGCGAACAATATCGAACACAATTAGTGGCAACCCAAACAGGTCCACACCCTAGCGTACATCGCGCACCGTATCACCCTCTACGAGCATGCCGGGGATCAGCATGTGCTCCACGCCAGACGCAACCCCCTCGGCGCCGGCAATCTTGTCGACAGCCCACATGCCGACGCGCTTGTTGTCAAAGCGCACCGTGGTCAGGCGACGGTCGGGCACGATGTCGCCCAGGCTGTCATCAACACCCGCCACGCTCACGTCCTCGGGCACGCGCTTTCCGCGCGATTCGAGCCCGCGAATGCAGCCGTAGGCCATGGCGTCGTTGGAAGCATAAATGGCCGTACAGGTCGGATCGTCCGCCAGAGCCTGACCGGCGGCATATCCGCTCTGTGCCGTCCAATCGCCACGGACGAGTCGCGGCGGCTCAATACCATGCGCACGCAATGTCTCGCGCCAGCCCTCCTCGCGCTGCATGCCCGAAAGCGAGCGCTCGGGACATGAGATAAAGTGCACGGTCTTGTGCCCCTGCCCCAGCAAGTACTCGACAACCTGGCGCGAGCAATCGAACTGATCGTTATCAACCGTCGAGCACAGCGGGTGCTCCAGCATAGTAACGAGCACCGTCTGCATACCGGGCAGCGGCTCAAAGGTGCCAAAGTCCGCCGGCATGCGGTTCATGATCACGACCATGCCGTCCACCGGCAGTGCGCTCATGCGCGACGATGCGCTCTCGAGGGTATAGGGATGTCCATCTACTTTAGTAAGGGTGATGGCATAGCCGTGCTTGTCGGCGGCGGCGGCAAAGCCCTCCATGCGGTCGAGATTGCCGGTACCGGTAATGTTGAACATGGCGACGCCGACGGTCTTGAACTTGCCGCGACGCAGCGAACGGCCGGCAAAGTTTGGACGATACCCCAGCTCGCGCATGGCGGCACGCACGCGCTCCTTGGTCTCGGGACGCACGCTGGGCGAATCGTGCACGGTGCGCGAGACCGTCTGCTCCGAGACGCCCGCGAGACGCGCCACGTCCTTAACGGAAACCGATTTTTTAACAGCGGCCATAGGTCGATCTTTCTATGTCAACGATGCCATCGCGGACATCCCAACAGACAAAATGAACGCCTCCAAGTATATCCAACGCCTCCCCGCAATACGCTTACCACCCAAAACCTACCGTTCACCGACAATCCCGCTTCCCCGGACGGCTTTTGTCGTCCAAATGTTAACGTTGCCATTGCGCAAACACAGGGCCACCGGGCGGCTCAAACGTTCACGTGTAAGGAATCGATGGTTCGCAGGCACAGGCACCACCGGTTCGCGTCTTTTTTTGTGTCGCAAAATGGCAACGTCAACATTTTGGCAACCGAACGCCAAGAGCTACCATCGTTGCTAACCCACCGACTCTTAGGAGCATTGTATGGAGCAACTCATCGCCATCATCGAAAAGGGCCAGCCCTTTTTCAACGCGATCGCCCGCAACAAGTACCTCAAGGCGATCCGCGACGGCTTTATCTCCGTCATCCCCATCATCATCTTCTCGTCCATCTTCTGTCTGGTAGCCTCGGTCCCCAACATCTGGGGTTTCTACTGGCCCGATGACATCAACAACGCCCTGTGGAAGTGCTACAACTACTCCATGGGCATCCTGGCCATCGCCTGTGCCGCCACCACGGCCAAGCACTTCGCCGACGCCCAGAACCGCGACCTGCCCAAGAACAACCAGATCAACTTTATCTCGTGCATGTGCGCGGCCATCATCGGCTTCCTGCTCCTTTCGAGCGACACGATCGCCACGGACGCCGCCAGCGGCTTCAACACCACCTATCCTGTCTCTTATACACATCTGACGCTGCCGACGACTAGTCGAGTGTAGA
>USEK01000074.1 GCA_900553705.1 uncultured Collinsella sp. | reverse complement strand
CTACACTCGACTAGTCGTCGGCAGCGTCAGATGTGTATAAGAGACAGGTGTTGGGACAGCAGCAACTGCACGTTGGTGCGACGGGCCTCGCGGGCCTTGGGGCTGTTGGTGTGCACCACCATGCCGTCGAGCACGTAGTTATTGCAGGCGGCGACCAGCTGGTCGCAGCCCTCGACCTCGACCACGCACACGCGGCAGCCGCCGATCTCGTTTAGATCGCGCAGGTAGCACAGGGTGGGAATCTGGATGCCGACGGACTTGGCCGCGTCCAGGATCGTGGTGTGCTCGGGCACCACGACCTCGCAATTATCGATAGTGAGCTTGACCATGTTGTGCGCTCCGTTTTCGGTGTCGTCGCTGACAGTGGTTTTGTTGGGCTCTACCATTCCAGGTTCCTCCCTCCGCGGAACGCGCCAAAGCCAAAGTGATCGCAACGCAGGCAGCGGCTCGCCTCCTGGCGTGCCTCCTGCTCGGTGAGACCCTGCTCGACCAGATTCCAATCGTGGATGCGCTCGCCGGCCTCGCGCTCGCCCAGCTCGCAGCGGCCGCACTCGTGCTTGCCCTTAAACTGTACGGTCGGTAGCTCAACGTCAAGCTTGATCTTGTGGTCAAAGCCCAGATAGCGATCGATATTTGCCGAAGCAACGCGGCCGGCGTTGATGGCCCGGATGACGGTGGCGGGACCGGTCTGGCAGTCGCCGCCGCTAAAGAGGCCATCGAAGTTGGGCACGGCGCCATCCGAATCGGTGACCACGCAGCCCCACCTGCAGGCGATGCCCATGTCCTCAAACGGCTTGGAGTCGATGTCCTGGCCGATGGCCACAAACACGCGCTCGCAGGGAATGACGCGCTCGGGTGTGGCGGCGGCACGCGGGGCCGGACGCCCACGACGGGGCTCGCCGATAATCTGCGGCTGCACGCGCAGGCCAGTCACGCGGCCTTCCTCACCCGTCTCGATAGCGAGCGGGGCCGTGAGCTCCAGAACCTCGCAGCCCTCGGCCTGGGCGCCGGCAATCTCGGCATCCTGGGCCGTCATATCGCAGATGCGACGGCGGTAGACGATGCTCACCTTTTCGGCACCGCAGCGCACGGCGGAGCGCGCCACGTCCATGGCCACATTGCCGCCGCCGATGACGCACACGCGCTGGCCGCTCAGGTCGGGCAGCTCGTCGTCGCCGATGGCGCGCAGCATCTTGACGGCCGACTCCACGCCGAGCGCCTCTTCGCCCGGAAGGCCGAGTTTCTTATCGCTGTGGGCACCAATGGCCAGGTAGACGGCATCGAACTCGTCGCGCAGGCGGGCAAGTTCCTCGCCATTGACGGAGTGGTCGAGTTCCACGTCGATGCCGGCGCTCAAGATCCAGTCGATCTCGGCCTGCAGGCGCTCGCGCGGCAGACGGTAACTGGGGATGCCATAGCGCAGCATGCCGCCCAGGTGGTGGCGCTGTTCAAAGATGGTCACCTTATGGCCCATCACGGCCAGGTAGTAGGCGCAGGAAAGGCCGGCCGGACCGCCGCCAACCACGGCGATGCGCTTGCCGGTGTTGTCGGCCACTCTAGGCTTGTAATCGTTGAGGTCGCTGTGCTCAACGGCAAAACGCTTGAGGGCGAGGATGTTCATGGGATCGTCGACCATGCCACGACGGCAGTGCATCTCGCAGGGATGCTCGCACACCAGGCCGCAAACGAGCGGCAGTGGGTTGTTCTTGCGGATGACCTTGACGGCATCGGCATAGCGGCCGGCCTCGACGAGCGAAATGTACCCGGGAATGTCGACGTGCGCCGGGCAGCCCGAGACGCACGGGACGCGGGCCTCGCGGTCAAAGCCGCAGGAGTGCTCGCGAATGTGGTGCTCAAAATCGTCGCGGAAACCGCGGATAGCCGTGAGCGCCATGGCGCCGGCCTCGTAACCGATGGCGCAGTCGCTCGAAAGATAGATGGTACGGGCGGTGCGCTCGATCAGGTTGAGCGTGGACTCATCGGCGCGCCCTTCGAGCACATCGGCAAGCAGGTCGCTCAGCGCGCTCAGGCCCACGCGACAGGGCGTGCACTTGCCGCAGCTCTGGGTGGAGCACAGGTTGACGAGCGCTGCCGCAAACTCCACGGGACACGGGGCGAGCGAGCTCACCGCCAGACGACGTCCGAGCGCATCGTGCAGCTCGTCCATGACGGCCTGAGCGTGGCTGCGTTCCATTACATGCAGTCGAGCCATAAGATCCCCTCTCACATGGCAGCCCGGAGGCGAGGCCGGGCGAAATTGTTACACGCACAACACTGGCCTAAAAAGTTGTTAGGTCTCCACGCAGTTCGGCAGGCGGCATGAAATGTCACCCTCAGCGGTGAAATAGAACATTACCGCAGATAAATGCCATATTTGGTAAAACGCGTTACCAAATGACAATGCCCCGCCCACGCAATCACGTGGACGGGGCATTGCTCATGGTATGCGGCCAGCGACCCTGTTGCTTTTACTTAAGCTCGGGCCAGTAACCCTTGTTAGCCTCGATCATGTCGTCGAGGACCTCCTTGGCGACCTTCATCGACGGCACGGTCTTGTTGAGCGTAAAGGCCTTGAGCGCCTTCTCGTACGAACCCTCAATCGTAGCCTCGACCACGAGCTTCTCAGAGTTCAGCTGCTGCATCATGAGACCCTGCTGGAACAGAGGAATGTTGTCACGGCTGATGACCTCGGGGCCGTTCTTGCCAATGTAGGCAGGCAGCTCGACCATAGCGTCGTAGGGCATGTTGGGGATAGCGCCCTTGTTCTCGCAAATGACCAGGAAGCGCTGCTTGGTGTCGTTCTTCAGAGCGATGGCCAGATCGGCAATCCAGTCGCCGTGGCTACCCGCATAGAACGTGCTCTCGTCGATCTCGCCCGTCTTCTCGTAGTGGTCGATGCCGTCGAAGAGGTTCTTCTCGCGCGTCTCCTCAACCTCGTTCGCACGGGTGCGCTCGGGGTTTGAGTGCTCGACGAATTCCTTCTGCTGCAGGTAGTAGTTCAGATACGTGTTGGGCAGGTACTCCGGGAAGCACTCCATGATCTCGTACTCGCCCTTCCAGACGTAGTACCAGCTGCCCTTGGTGTGACGGTTCTGCTCGGGATGCTCGTCGGTGGCCTCCTCGGGCTTCTTTGCCATGAGCGAGCCCATGCCCTTGAGGTAGGAGTCGGGCAGCAGAATCTGGTGCTCCTTGATGTACTCGCGCAGCTGCGGGAGCACCTCCTCGCCCTTGTGGCGGATCGAGGTGAACCAACCAAAGTGGTTGAGGCCAAAGTAATCGTACTCGACATCCTTCTTGTCGATATCGAGCGCGGCGCAAACCACGTCGATGATCGCGATCGGCATGTCGCAGATGTTGATGATGCGAGCGTTGGGACGCAGCACACGGCAGCCCTCGGAGACGATGGCAGCAGGGTTGGAGTAGTTGAGAATCCAGTAATCCTTCTTGGCGTACTTCTCAACGTCATCGATCAGCTCGACCATGGGGAAGATGGTGCGCATGCCGTAGGCAAGGCCGCCGCAACCGCAAGTCTCCTGGCCCACGCAGCCGTGACGCAGCGGAATCTTCTCGTCCTGCTCGCGCATGGCGTAGCCGCCCACGCGCATCTGGGCAAACACGAAGCTCGCGTCGGTAAAAGCCGTCTTTTTGTCGGTGGTCACCGTGAGCTTGATGTCCAGGCCGAGGTCCTCGTGCAAAATCCAGTCCACGAGCACGCCGACCTTGCGCTGGCGCTCCTCGTTGATGTCGTACAGACGAATCTCGTCAACGTCGAGCTCGTCCTTGCGCAGGGCGATGGACTTGACGATGCCGGGGGTAAAGGTGGATCCGCCACCACACAGAGTAATGATCATTGTTTACTGCTCCTTCTCAATTGCGTTTTCGACCTTGTCGCGCATCTCGGCGACCTTCATGCCAAAGATGATCTGGATATTATTGCCGTTGCGGTTGATGCCGCTGTTGGGCACGTGGTTGATGAGGTCCTCATTGATGAGGTCCGGGTTCTTAACGTTCACGCGGAGACGCGTAAAGCAGTTCTCGAGCTCCTCGATGTTGTCCTTGCCGCCAAGACCTGCGACCAGGTCGGCAATACCTGCATCGACGCCCTCTGCGGGAGCCGCGGCAACGGCGCCCTGCTTCACTGCGACAGACGCGGCGGCCTCGCCCTCGGCAACGGACTCGGCGAGCTCGGACTCCTCCTCGCGGCCAGGCGTGTGGAGGTTGAGCTTCTTGATAAGGAAGGTGAAGAGGAAGAAGTACAGCGCGGCGTTGACGACTCCAAGCACCAGCATAACCGGCCAGTTGGTCTTATCGACGCCCAGGACCAGGTTGGAGACCACGATGTTGATGATGCCGCCTGCAGTCGAAGCGGGCACGGAGAGGACCTTGAGCAGGACCAGGAAGATGCCGGAAAGAACCGAGTGAACGACAAAGAGCACGGGAGCGGCAAAGACAAAGAGGAAGTCCATGGGCTCGGTCACGCAGGAGAGCACGGCGGTGATGATCAGCGGGATGATAACGGCCTTGGTCTTATCCTTGTTCCCCTTGTAGGCGGTGACGATAAAGGCGAGGCCGATGCCGATGTAGGGCCACAGATTGTTGAAGGTGTAGCTGTTGAAGTAGGTGCTATCGGAGAAGGGCTGACCCGTCATTGCCATCTCGGCAACACGGATGGGATAGGCGCCGGCGATAACCTGACCACCCAGCGTAAGGGTGCCACCCACATCGGAGAACTGGAACGGGGTGTAGATGAGGTGGTGCAGACCGGTGGGAACGAGCAGCTTGTTGAGCATGCCGTAGATAAACAGACCGATGTTGCCCGACTCCTTAATGATGCCGGCAACGGAGGAGATGGCACCCTGAACCGGAGGCCAAACGATGCAGAAGCCAGCGCCCATGATCCAGGAGATGATGATCATGATCAGGAACGGAAAGCGAACGCCCGAGAACATCGAAAGGGCAATGGGGAACTGCTTGTTCGAGTACTTGTTGAACACGGCGCCGGTGATGCAACCGAGAATGATGCCGCCGAACACGCCGGTATCGAGCACCTGGATGCCCATAACGGTGGCCTGGCCGGTTCCGGTAAGGCCGAGCATGCCGCTCGCATCGGCAAGAGAGCCGGTGGCGTTGAGCACGATGTTGTTAGCCTGCAGGAACAGGAAGAACGACATCAGGGCGATCAGCGAAGCATGGCCCTTGTTCTTCTTTGCCATGGCGCCGGCGATGCCCACGCAGAACAGAATCGAGAGGTTGTTGATGATAAACATCAGCGACTGGTAGACAACGGCGCCCACAAGCTGGAACGGACCGGAGCCCAGTACGGGGACCAAAGCGCAAATGGTCTTGTTGGTCAGAATGATGCCCACAATGAGCAGGATGCCGGCAACCGAGAGATACATCATCGGCTGGACGATCGACTTCGCGAACACCTCCAACGGCGCTTTGAAATTGAACTTCTTTTTTGCGGTCATAGCGGTACTCCCCTTCCTTTTCCGCAAATTAAGACAGATGTGCCCTGGACAAGACCGTGAGCCTTGCCTTATATCAATCGATGTGTGGGCACGTTATGCCTAGAGACCAGGTTCTCCAAGCAGGTTAACAATGTGATATGCGAGATAACTCTTCTCAGCATCGGTAACGACAACGTTATAGGTAGACGACAAGTGGGCGGCTATGGCGTCCGCGCACGAGAATGCGCACGGATACGCCGTTTCATCGATTCGGAACAGCGCGTCGCCATTGATTTGCCCGGCCGTGGGGTCAAGCGCCCGCTGTGCGAAAAACTGCAGGTGGCGGACGAAACGCTCATAGGGCAACGAGGTGTCATCGAGGGTCGTAGCATAGCGCTCGGAAACAATCGCGAGCACGTCGCGAACAAGCTGGACCGAAACAATCAAACGGTCGGAGCGTTGCGGCATGGTGGCGTTGACGATATGCAAGGTAATGAAACCCTGCTCTTCTTCGCTCATCTGGATGCCCATATACTCCTTGATAATCTGCAGCGCACGGCCCGCAAGTGCATACTCCTTGCGATAGAACTGCTGGATCTCGAGCAGCAACGGATTCTCACAGGAGACGCCCTTGCGCTCGCGCTCCAAAGCAAGGCTGATATGGTCTGCGAGAGCAATGAGAATCTTGTCGTTGATATCAACATTGAGCTCTCGACGAAGCATCTGAACGATTTCCTCGGAAATCACGAGGTTGACGGTGGGGATGGACTCCAAAAGATGTGCCAAGCGGTCAATCGTACGCGAGTCCTGAGAAGTTCCCTCCTGCAACGCGTAGGTCTTTTCGATCGACGCCTCGTCGATGGCATCGCCGGCATGACGGCCAAAGCAGAGGCCTCGACCGATGACGATGAGCTCGGAGCCATCGTCCGAAGTGACCATTGCGACGTTGTTGTTAAAAACTCGCTTGATAACCACGGTACCCACCACAAGAATTTACTCGGAAAGCCAGACGACAGGCTCTTTAACAGCAACAGGGCCGGAAGCATGCTCACGAAGAGTCGAGTTCTCCGAACGCTCACACACGATAACGAAGACCGTGGGATCAAAGCCGGCAGCGCGAACCGCGTCGAAATCGACCTCGACGAGGGGCTGGCCCGCGTCGACATGGTCACCCTGAGCAACAAGCGCATGGAAGCCCTTGCCCTCAAGTTTAACAGTGTCGATTCCGATGTGCAGCATCACCTGGGCAGAGCTGTCGTCGGACATGATGCCCAGCGCGTGCTCAGTCGGAAACAGCGCCGCGACGGAGCCGGAAACAGGAGCGCACACCGTTCCCTCTTGGGGAACCACGGCAACGCCATCGCCCACAGCGCGGCTGCTAAAAGCGGGATCATTGGTTTTTTCTAGATGAACAAGCTCACCGGAAACGGGAGCGAGGATTTCGAACTCGGAAGCCGCGGTTGCCTGCTTATCCGAGCCGCCCATCAGGCGAGAAAAGAAACCCATGGTGACATGTCCCTTCATAAATATAGCCCAACCAAAATCAATCGAATGCGCCCATTGAGGCGCGCGCGATCAAAGACTTTGGTTAGGCCCACGTCCGAGGGGACTCGGTAACCTTCCGCATTTCTTTTTACGGGGGTTATTGTAGACAAGCCCAAAGCCGGAACAATCATTATGACCGGCGAACGGTATTTATTCTCCGATAAACGGTATTTAAGCGGCACTTAGGGACGTTCCTTTTAATATGAGCAGGACATTGTCAAGAGGCAAAATCGGGCCTGGCCCCAACGAT
>USEK01000073.1 GCA_900553705.1 uncultured Collinsella sp. | reverse complement strand
CGTGGGCCCCACGCCGTCCAACGCCATCCGCCTGTTTATCGCCGCGTTTAATCGCTGCGGCACCTTCCCGTTCGACATTTCGCCCAACGGGGCCTTTGGCACTGCGCCCGATTCTCATCAATAAGTGATCCGTTTTCCTCCGTCCCCATGGGATCAGCTCTCTGCCGAGTTGTGGTAGAACTAGGGAACGGTTTTGAGGAGGTTGGCATGCTCAATGCGATGATTTGGGCGCTTGCCTGTTTTGGCGTTGTCGCTGCCGATATAGCCCTGAGCGCGGTTCTGTTTTCAGTTCTCGATGCCGTATCGGTGCTGACGGGCTATCCGATCGACAATCTCGATATCCAATGGTTCCAGGCTGCTGCTCAGACGGCGTCGTTTTTGATGGCGCTGCTGTGGTGGCGTTATCTGTGGCCCCGCTCCTTCATGGCGCGCCGGCAAGGCGAACGCCCACTCGGCGGGGGAGCAGGCGCGGCATGGAAGCGCATTGCCTGCGTTGTCGTGATCGGCCTATCCATGCAGGTGGTCATTAGCTACCTATGCGACGGCGTACTGTCGCTGCTGCCCGAGGTCGCGGCAGACTATAGCGAGCTCGTCGAGGAGACGGGCATGGGCGATACCAGCCTTCTTGCTGTCTTGACCACAGTGCTCGGCGCTCCGTTTTGCGAAGAGCTCCTGGTGCGCGGCATCATCTTTGAGTTTTCGCTGCGTGCGTTTAATCCACAGTGCCGTTCGTTCTGGAAGCGCCGGCGCCGCGCGAACGCGCAGGACGGCGCCATAGTGCCCTGGGCGGCCCCGAGTACCTGGGGCGTCGCCGCGGCAATCGTGCTGCAGGCGGCCATCTTTGGCTTTATGCATATGAACTGGGTGCAGGGCTGCTATGCGGGCGCTGCCGCCCTCATTTTTGGTTGGGTGCTCGTGACGACCGGAAAGCTCCGCTACACGATCTTGCTGCACTTTGCCTTTAATGCCGGGTCGTATCTCATGACGTTGCTCTGGTTTGTGAACACGCCGTTCGACGTTGTGGTCACGGTTGGCATCGCCGGCTTTGTGCTGGTAGAGGCGATGCACTCGCTGCTTCGATTGTGCATTCCCGTGTCGCGCGAAGCTGATCGGTCTGAGTAATAACGCCTTTAATTAGACCGATGCGTCCTGAACGCACCTGGCGTTTCGCCGAATGCTTCTTTGAATTTTGAGTAAAAGAATGACATGTTGGAGATGCCGACTTTTCGGGCTACATACTGCACGCTGCGCTCGGTGTTATTGAGAAGATATGCCGCCTCTGTGAGCTGCTGGTTGAGCTTGATTTGCGAAAACGTTTTGCCGGTTTTTTGCTTGATCAAGCTGCTGAGATAGCTGGTGCTATAACCCGTATCGCTCGCAATGCTTTCGAGTGTGCAGTCGCCGTAGCTTCGCTCAATATGATTCAGAATCGACACGATGCGTTCGTCCGACATGATCGCCTGGTTATCAGTTGCGGAGCGTCGGTACAGTCCTCGAATGAGAACAAGGAATAGGCTGACGGCGAGGTGCCTCATGAGTTCATTGGAATAGGCATCTTTAAAGTGATATTCGATAAAGAGCATCTCGATGAGGCGTCGCGCATGTCGGGCGTATTCCTCTGGAAGAATGAGATATTTTCGGGCCTCGCGGTTTTTGGACACAAAATCAAATAGAAGATTCGTTAATGGTGACGCGCCGGGTAGCTGGCTCAGGAACAACGAATCGAACATTTCTTTTTTGAAGACGATCGAAATGACGATATCATGCTCGCCCTTAACGTATGGAACGCTTCTGACTACGCCGGTGTTGCAAATGAGCACGTCGCCCTTTTTAAGGAGTAGTCGCCGTCCGTTGACGATAAACGTGCAGACGCCGTCGTACACGTAGTTAAGCTCCATATCCCGATTGATATGAGGAGGAATATCGGTAAAGCGCGATTCCTTGATAAGGCCCACGGGGTTTTCGTCGAGAGTTTCTTTCCAATCAAACAGATAGACCTCTTCGCCGTTAATGGTTGTGGTTTCCACCCTGTTATATCGCGGGCTGAGCTCTCCCGGATGTGCGCGATGCCACTCTTCGGTCTCGGTATGCGTATAGAGCAGCTGTTTGAGATTCGAATCCATGGGGTGCTCCAGGGGTGAACGGTAGAATCGATGCCTTAAACGGTATTATATCTAAAAAAATGTTATAAACCTACGCTTTCTATGCGATATCTTATGCATCTTGTTCTTCCTAGTATTGGGTTATCCGCTGGAGCATCCGATCAAGGAGGGCAAATGAGTAAGTTAAAACATGGGTTTGACTCCGACTTTTTATGGGGCGGAGCCATATCGTGCTCGCAGGCCGATGGCGCCTGGAATGAGGGCGGAAAGGGAAAGTCGACGCAGGATTGTCGATGGCTGGATGGTACCTGGACTCATGACCAGATTGAGGACAAGCATCAAAACAACCCCTTCTGCCATGACGAACTAATGAACGCTCTCGCAGATGATGGTGTTGAGTTCTACCCGTTTAGGCGTGGCAACGACTTCTATCATCACTATCGTGAGGACATCGCGCTTTTTGCGGAGATGGGTCTCAAGCTGTTCCGCACCTCTATTTGCTGGAGCCGAATCTATCCTAACGGAGATGACCTTGAGCCTAACCGCGAAGGCATCGAGTGGTATCGAAGCATGCTGGGTGAGTGCAAAAAGCACGGCATTAAGACCTTCGTCACCATGCTCCACTATGACATCCCGGTAAATCTTGTCACCACATATGGGGGATGGAAGAATCGTAAGACGATTGATTTCTTCGCCCGCTATGTCGAGACAATCGTTACGGAATTGGGCGATCTGGTCGATTTCTGGCTGCCTTTTAACGAGTTCAATGCAGCGCGTTTTTCGCCTTGGGACGGGGTCTGTCTGGTCAAAGACGAAGAGGGGGAGAACTTCGATCGAGCCATCTTCCAGTGCCTGCACCACGAGTTCGTTGCCAATGCGCGTGCCGTCGAGATTGTCCATCGTCTTTCGCCCGATACTCCCGTTGGCGGCATGATCGCTCGATTCTGTACGTATCCCGCCACCTGCCGTCCCGAAGATAACATGCAGGCTATTCACGACGACCAGTATTCCAACTGGTTCTATACGGACGTGATGGCTCGTGGAAAATACCCCGCTTATATGAATCGCTATTTCGATGCGTGCGATATCGAGATTCAAATGGAACCGGGCGATGAAGAGCTCATCGCTCGCAACACGGTCGACTTCCTGGCCTTTTCGTACTACTTTTCCCAGGTATCCACCTGCGATCAGGGATGGGAGAAGACTGCGGGTAATCTGGTCATGGCAAACAAGAACCCTTATCTCGAGACGAGTGAGTGGGGCTGGCAGCTCGATCCCATTGGTCTGAGGGTTACCCTTAACCAGATGTATGACCGCTATGGGCTGCCCCTGTATATCGCCGAGAACGGCCTCGGTACATCTGATGTAGTCGAGGAGGATGGCAGCATCCACGACGAGTATCGAATCGATTATTTGCGCCAGCACATAAAGTGCCTTAAGGAAGCAGTGATCGATGGCGTTGACGTGCGCGGATATATGATCTGGGGATTCATTGACCTTGTTGCCTGCGGTCCTCTTACGATGGACAAGCGCTACGGGCTTATCTATGTCGATTTGGATAATTGCGGCAACGGCACTGCGGAGCGCTCGCGTAAAGACTCTTTCTATTGGTATCAGAAATGTATCGCCACTAATGGCGAGGATCTTGGGTAGGAGTGATTGTCGTGGCAGACAAGAAGGAACTGGCCGCTCGCGTCCTCGAGCTCGTGGGCGGCGCCGATAACGTTGTTATGGCAACGCACTGCATTACAAGGCTCAGATTCAACCTGAAGGACGATAGCAAGGCAGACCCGGAGGCCCTTAAGACGCTTGACGGCGCCTTGGGCGCGCAGGTTAAAGACGGGCAGTGGCAAGTTATCATCGGCGCCAGCGTGGGGTCGGTATATGACGAATTGGAGCCCATGCTAGGTGACAGGATGGGTGGCGAGGTCTCCGCCGACGCCGAGCAGCCTGAGCTCCAAAAAGGTTCGGCTCGCGTATTCGATATCATCACCGGCATCTTCTCCGCTATCATTCCCGCACTGGTGGCGGGAGGCATCGTAAAGGGCATCCTGGCTGCTATCGCGGCTTTTGGAATCGACACGGGTGCCGGCGACTTTGCGATATTCAATATGATTTCGGATATCCCGTTCTACTTCTTGCCGTTTTTGCTGGCAATGTCTACAGCTGATAAGTTCCGGGTCAACCGTTCGCTTGCGCTTTGTGTTGCCGGATCGCTGATGTACCCGACCATTGTCAACGCTGTCGGTACGGGCGAGACGCCCCTTGCGCTGTTCGGTTTTGCGGTGCCGATTTTTAGCTACGCCGATTCCGTGTTCCCGGTCATCTTTGGCGTCATTGGCTTGTCCTTTGTATATCGCGCAATCGACAAGGTCGTGCCGGATCTTTTTAAGCTCGTTGTCGTCCCGGCACTCTCCCTTGCTATCGTGATTCCGGTCAACCTGTTTGTGCTCGCTCCGATTGGTGCCTGGTGCGGTCTTGGTCTCGCCAACGGTATCGTTTGGCTATTCTCGACGTTGGGCCCCGTTGCCGGTTTTCTGCTGGGCTTCTTTATGCCGCTTATCGTGCTCTTCGGCATGCATCAGTCAACGAGCCCTATCCAGATTTCCAATATCGCAACGCTTGGGTATGACTATCTGCTCCCGATCTCTTTCTGCCATAACCTCGCCGAAAGCGGTGCGTCTTTTGGTGCGGCCCTGCGCATGACCGACGAAAAGCTCAAGTCCGCTGCAATGACGTGCGCCTTCTCAGCATTTATGGGAATTTCCGAGCCCGCCTTGTTTACCGTTCAGGTTCCTAACAGGACTCCGCTTATCGCTGCGATGATCGCGGATGGTATTGGCGGTGCGCTCACCGTTGTTCTGGGCGCTAAGTGCTTCGGCTTTGTTATGCCCGGCATTACCTCGTTGCCCGTTTATGCCGATCCAAGCGGCAATCCCATGAACCTGATCATGATTGTCGTCTGCATCGCTTTGACTTGGGTTATCTCTGCGGCGCTCTCGTTTGCGCTCTATGGTCGTTTCGACAAAAAGTAACGACGTTTTGAGATAGACAATATTAATCGGCCGCTCGCCGGGGAATCGTTCTGCGACGCCCCGGCGAGCGGCATTTTATTGGTGGGGCGTGTCGTGTCGCCAACGGCGGCATGCCGCCTCGCCGCGCTAGTTGCGTCTGCCGCCTCCGTTGGCGCCCTGACGCCCCTGTGCCGCGCGATTGCGACCGGCAGTGTTCTGCGCGCGGGACATACCGCCGTGACCCTTGCTGCCCTTGGGCCCATTGCCGGCGGCGCCACCGTGGGCCTTGCCGCCCTTCTTGCCGGTGCCATGCCCACCGCCGGCAGACGTCTCGCCCGGGCGTGGCGGCACGGGGCGGATCAGGCAATGCTTGGTATAGCCGATCAGGTCACGACGCCCGGCCTTCTCTAGCGCCTCGCGCACCAGCTTGTAGTTCTCGGGCTTGCGATACTGGATGAGCGCGCGCTGCATGGCCTTCTCATGCGGGTCGCGCGCCACGTAGATCGGCTGCATGGTGCGCGGATCTACACCGGTGTAGTACATGCAGGTCGACATGGTGGACGGGGTGGGGTAGAAGTCCTGTACCTGCTCGGGCATGTAGCCCATGTCGCGCACGGCTTCGGCAAGGTCCACGGCTTCCTTCATGGTTGAACCGGGGTGGCTCGAGATCAGATACGGCACCACGTACTGCTTGAGTCCGTATTCGCGATTCAAGCGTTCAAATTTACGGCAGAATGCGTCGTAGACAGCTCGGCTCGGCTTGCCCATCACGGACAGCACCGCGTCGCTCACGTGCTCGGGCGCTACGCGGAGCTGGCCCGAGACATGGTGTTCCAGCAGCTCGCGCAAAAACTCGTCCGAGGCATCGGCCATGGTGTAGTCAAAACGGATGCCGCTGCGGACGAAGACCTTCTTGACGCCCGGCAGCTGGCGCAGGTCGCGTAACAGCTGCGTGTAGCCGCTCTCGTCGACCACCATGTTCTTGCACACGCTCGGCCATAGACAGCGCTTGTTCTTGCACACGCCGTGCTTGAGCTGCTTGTCGCAGGCAGGGCGGCTAAAGTTGGCCGTCGGTCCGCCCACGTCGTTGATGTATCCCTTAAACTCGGGATCGCGCGTGAGCAGCTCGGCTTCGCGCATGATCGAGTCGTGGCTGCGCATTTGCAGCACGCGGCCCTGGTGAAAGGTGAGCGCGCAAAACGAGCACTCGCCAAAACAGCCGCGGTTGGAGCTGATCGAAAACTTGATCTCGGCAAAGGCCGGCACGCCGCCTGCGGCATCGTAGTCGGGGTGCCAATCGCGTGCGTAGGGAAGCTCGGCCACCTCGTCCATCTCGTCGGTGGTGAGCGTCGCCGACGGCGGGTTCTGCACCACATAGACGCTGTTGGGGTAGGGCTCTACCAGGCGATGCCCGGTGATGGGGTCCATGTTCTGCTGCTGCACGTTAAAGCTGCGCGCGTAGTTGAGCTTGTCGGTGGCAAGGTCGTCCCAGCTGGGCAGCAGGTCGTAGTCGTAGACCTCGTCGAGCGAGCTGGTGCGGTAGACGGTGCCGTTGATATAGGTAATCTGATCGACGGGCAGTCCCGCGTCGAGCGCGTCGGCGATCTCGACGATCGCGTGCTCGCCCATGCCGTAGATGAGGATGTCGGCGCCCGAGTCGAGCAGTACCGAGCGCTTGAGTTTGTCCTGCCAGTAGTCGTAGTGGGCCAGGCGACGCAGGCTTGCCTCGATACCGCCGATAATGATGGGGGCATCCTTGAAGGTCTGGCGGATGAGGTTGCCGTAGACCGTGACGGCGCGATTGGGACGGCGCCCCTCCTCGCCACCGGGGGTATAGGCGTCGGTGTGGCGGCGGTGCTTGGTTACCGAATAGTGGTTGACCATGGAGTCCATGTTGCCGGCGCTGACGAGAAAGCCCAGCCGCGGCTCGCCGAGCACGGTGATGCTGGCGGGGTCGGTCCAGTCGGGCTGGCAGATGATGCCCACCTTGTAGCCGTGCGCGTCGAGGACGCGGCTGACGATGGCCATGCCAAAGCTGGGATGGTCCACGTAGGCGTCGCCGCAGATGTAGACAAAGTCACACTGGTCCCAGCCGCGCGCATCCATGTCGGCGCGGCTGACGGGGAGGAACTTAT
>USEK01000072.1 GCA_900553705.1 uncultured Collinsella sp. | reverse complement strand
GCAAGGCGGGGCCGAGGCCGCCTCGATCAATTTGCGAAAGAATCTTGACGGTACCTGCAAGCGAGGCGAGCGACCCTTCCATCTCGCCGTCGTCATTTTGCGTACAGTAGGGAAGTTGGTTTTTAAGATAGCCGATCGTGATGGTATTGCCGTTTTCTTTGAGCCAGGTGGTCTCGGGGCCGGTGAGCGATGACGAGCCACTGTTTTGGGTCGAGTAACTCGATTTGACTTCCTCGTTATAGCGCGGGTTATCGCGGGCGATGGTCGTCATGGCGGCGTTGATGTCGTTCATCAGATCGGGGCGGCTTTTGGGAACGGCAAAATAGTAGTCGCTCGAGCCTACGTAGAACATGGGTGACGCATCGGGCGACGAAATGGTATCGTTCATGATGACGGCGTCGACCTCGCCGTCTGCAAGCGCCTCAAAGAGGGCGCTGCCGGTGTCGATTTCTTTATAGGTGCAGGTGACGCCTTCGTCGGCGAGCCACTGCTGGCCGACGATAGTTTGCATAACGCCAGAGTTGCAGCCGATGGTGAGGCCTTGGAGCGCCTGGGGGTCACCCTTGGCCAGATCGTCGCGGTCGGGCCTGGCGTAGATGTAGTAGCGCTCGGTGCCCTCGGGGTTCGAGGAAAAGAGCAGCTTCTGCTCGCGTTCTGCCGAATACGAGATGTTGGGCATGAGGTCGATTTCGCCTGCTTCGAGCATGTCCATAAGCTCGGAGAAGGTGCCGCTAACGTATTCGTATTGCCAGCCCTTTGTGTAATACGAGAGGGTCTGGAGGTACTCGTAGCCCCACCCCGAGAGTCGCTCGCCCGGCATGCCTTCCTGGAAGCCTTTGTTGTTGACGAGCCAGCCAACGCGGACCGTCTTGACCTGCTGGTCGGAGTCGGCGGCAAAGGCGGGGGCGGGCATGACGGCGCTCAGTATGGCGAGCGCGGCAAGCGCGATATAGCCGGGGCGAGCGGTTACGCGCATCTGCTGGATGCCCTCGGCAACCAGCGCGCGGTTCTCGGGCGTGAGCGGCATCATGTCGGACACGGTGCCCAGCGCCGCGACCTCGATTAGCGAACGCCAATACGACGGCTTGCCCAGGCGCTCACCCAGGACTTGCACCAGCTTGAGCGCCACACCAGCACCGGCAAGCTCGCGCGAGGGGCCCTCGTCTTCGAGCTTGGGGTCGGTCAGGGGCACACCCTGCGGCACCTGGTCGGAGGGCTCGTGATGGTCCGTGACCACCAAATCGATCCCCAGGCTCTCCAGATAGGAAACCTCTTCCTTGGCGGCAATGCCGTTATCGACGGTCACGATCAGCTGGGGGCGAGCGAGCTCGTTAACGCGGTCGAGTGCCGCGCGCGAAAGACCGTAGCCCTCATCAAAGCGATGCGGAATAAACGGCGTGACATCGGCGCCAAACGTGCGCAGCGCCTCGGTCAACAGGCAGGTCGACGTAATGCCGTCAACGTCAAAATCGCCAAAGACTGCAATGTGCTCGTGGTTGCGAATAGCACGCTCGACGCGGTCGGCAACGACCGACATGCCCGGGATAATGAGTGGGTCGGCCCAGTCGCGATCGAGCGAAGGCGTCAAAAACAATTGGCCCTCTTTGATGGAGCCGATGCCGTGCGCGACCATAATGCGCGCCACCAGTCCGGGAATGCCCAGACCAGCCGAAAGCTCCTTTTCGAGCCCGGGGTTTTGCTGAGCGACCGCCCAGCGATGCGTCGTCTTAAGCGATGACATAGGCGCCCACCCCCGATAGGGGCAGGTCGCCGCGATACCTCTCACGGTTCATAGCGATGAGTCCTCTGTGTATGCCCGCTTCGGCAGGCAGATCTGTTGAACGGATTTATTATACCGTGCGGCACGGACGCAGAACCTCGCAGCGCGCCGCGGTTTCGGTAAACGATGACGGTAATAGCCTCGAAATAATCGAGCGTTTCAGCCGCACGGACACATACGAGCGTCTAGCATATCCATACAAACAAACAAGTTCGCGGATAAAGGGAGTCACGGGGCATATGAAGCAATGGGCTGGACTGGGAAAGTTCCTCGCAGGGCATATGCAGATCATCGTTCCGATTTGCGTGGCGCTCGGCGTGCTCTTTCCCCAGCAGATCGGCGTACTCAAGCCCATTGTTCCCGCCCTCTTCGCCTTTATGACGTTTCAGGGCGCGCTCAGCAACACCTTTCACCAGGTAGCCGAGGTGTTCCACCGTCCGCTGCACCTGATTCTGGCGTTGCTGGTCTCGGCAGTGCTTATTCCCATCGCGGCGTATGCCATGGGGTCACTCTTCTTTGGCTCCAACCCCAACCTTGTCTGCGGCATCGTGCTCGAGTACAGCGTGCCCGTGGCCGTCACCGCTTTTATGTGGATCAGCATGTTCGGCGGCAACGGCCCGCTCGCGCTCACCATCATCCTGACGTCCTCGGTTATCTCCCCTGTGACGATTCCGCTCACGCTTAAGCTCTTGCTGGGTGCCACCGTCTCGATCGATGTGCCGAGCATGATGCAAGACATGGCCTTTATGATCGCCATCCCCGCCGTGCTCGGCATCGTGATCAACGAGCTCACGCGTGGATGGGGACACGAGAAGCTCTCCCCCGCGCTCTCGCCCGCCTGCAAGTTCATGATGATGGGCGTTATCGCCTCCAACTCCACCGCCATGAGCGAGTACGTGCTGCACATGAACGCAGTGCGCCTGGAAGTCGCCCTCTTTATTTTGACCTTCGCCATCAGCGGCTTTGTCGTCGGTTTTCTGGTCGCCCGTGCACTGCATCTGCCATATAGCGAGACGACTACCATGTGCTTTACCTGCGGCATGCGTAACATCTCTTCGGGCGCCGTCATCGCCACGCAGTACTTTCCAGGCGAAGTCGTGTTTCCCGTCATGTGCGGAACGCTGTTTCAGCAGATACTCGCCTCGCTTATCGGGCATCTCTTTGAGCGTCTGACCGGCGAGGAGCGCGCCGCCCAGCGCAAGCGGGTCGAGGCCGGCCGCGACGCCATGGCACGCTAGACTGCCCGCATTACACGGGTGTTAGTCTTGCTATACGAGCGTTTCCAGATGCGCACGCAGGCGCTCGGCATCGATATCGAGCGTTGTCTCGGCATTGACCTGGGCCAAACGATAGCCGACAAAGTAGGGCGAAACCACCCAACGCGGCAGCGCCTTGGCAATGGTCCGACCGCCCAGGTGATAGAAGAACAAGTTGTACGACTCTGCGCGACCACCGTGGTGCTCGTTCAGGATATAGCGCAGAGCTACCTGGATCGCATCGGCGAAGAGATCCGCCTCGGCTTGGTCTCTCGTGTCATCGCTGGCGGCGATTCCCTGCGGGGCTGAAACATTGACCTCAAAGAACCCCATAATCGGTTCGGTTGAGATGTTGACCGAGATTCTCCCCTGTTGCCAGACATTGATGCCTTCGAAATTGGCAGAAGTCAGCGAAGTGTAGCCGTCTTCCTGCTCCAAACCCACAATCTGCATGTGCGGATGAACGAGACTACCGCCCGAGAGCGGACCCTTGTTCTTGTACATGAGCACACTGCGATACTGCTGTGAATCGATCATCTGCTGCCAGCAACCCAGGGCAAACCGCATCACATGGTGGAGTTCATCCGGCTCATAGGTCACCAGGTCGGCATCGTGATCGGCCGACTCGATCAGCACGGTTTGACGGGTGGCGCGCAGGGTCTTGAACTTATTCTCGAGCCAAATGCAATCGCCATCACGGCGAATGATGTCGGTGAGCCCCTCCGTGTTGCAAAAGGGGCACGCGGTACCGGGGCGACGGTTGTCGTCGGGCTTGCCGCTCGCCTGCTGAACATCGAATACAAGCGCCACGGGCTACACCTCCAGCGGTACGATCCTTGTGCCATGGAGCTCGGAGACGCCCAGTGCCGCCGCCACGGTATCGCGGTTGGCCGTGGAAATGCCGCCGCCGGGAAGGATGGTCAAGCGGTCGCCCGCACACTCGATAAGACGCGACAGATGCTCCAGGTTGTCCTCGATCGGCGTGCCGGCGGCACCGCCGTGCGTCAGGATGCGTGTGATGCCGCAGTCGGCGAGTGTGTCAATCGCGTCGAGCTGAGCCTCGGGCGAGAGCTGGTCAAACGCCATGTGGAAGGTGATGTCGATGGGCTCACGCTTGCATTCCTCGGTCGCGCAGCCCGCGGCCATCACGAGGGCGCCCAACGTAAGCTCGTCGAGCGCCCATCCGCCAGCGCAGGGCTTGCAGCAGCCAAAGACCAAGCCGTCAACGCCGGCGCTCACGGCAAGGCCCAGGTCCATCTCCATCATACGCAACTCGTCCTGGTTGTAGTGAAAGTCGCCGCCACGCGGGCGAATCATGCACATCACCCGCGCATCGTGCTCGTGTGCATAGTTGGTCGTAGCGCTGATAACGCCGGCCGAAGGCGTGGTGCCACCAACGGCAAGGTTGTCGCACAGCTCGATACGCCTTGCACCGGCATCGATAGCCGCCGGCACCCGCTCAAAGTTCTCGGCACAAAACTCGTACAGCATAGATAGACCCCCAAAGACAGCAGATGTTTTCCGACGGGCATTGTCACACATCCCCATGAAGTTGCGGTGGAATAGGGACTCATTTGGCCTCTGGAGCCCGTATTCAGTCCCTATTTCACCGCAACTTAAAAGGGGGCGCTGACCGGGTTGGTCAGCGCCCCCTTTGTTGAATGGATTAACCGCCCAGATAGGCCTTGCGGACGTTGTCGTCGTGCAGGAGCTCTTGGCCGGTGCCGGTCATGGTGATCTTGCCGGTCTCGAGCACGTAACCGCGTGTGGCGATGGAAAGCGCCATCTGCGCGTTTTGCTCGACCAGAAGCACCGTGGTGCCGGCCTTGTGCAGGTCCTCGACAATCTGGAAGATCTGTTCGATCAGAATCGGTGCCAGACCCATGGAAGGTTCGTCGAGCATAAGCAGTTTGGGGTTACTCATAAGGGCGCGCCCCATAACGAGCATCTGCTGCTCGCCACCTGAAAGGGTGCCGGCGACCTGGCGACGACGTTCCTTCAGGCGCGGGAACTGCTCGTAGACGCGCTCCAGGCCCGAAGCAATTGTGGACTTGGGCTGTGTATAGGCGCCCATCTCCAGGTTCTCCTCGACCGTCATCTGCAAAAAGGCGCGGCGACCCTCGGGAACCTGAGCCAGGCCCTTACCAACCAGCTTATCAGCGGGCGTATGGGTAATGTCCTCGCCCATAAACTTGATGGAGCCGGTCTTGGAGCGCAGCAGGCCCGAGACGGTCTTGAGCGTTGTGGACTTGCCGGCACCGTTGGCACCAATCAAGGCCACGATCTCGCCCTCGTTAACGTTAAAGGAGATGTCCTTGATGGCGTGGATGGCGCCGTACCAGACGTTGATGTTGTAGACGGAAAGCATCGGCTCTGCCATTTAGTTCTCCCCCTTATCCTGCTTACCCAGATACGCCTCGATAACGGCGTCGTTGTTCTGGATTTCCTCTGCTGTGCCCTTGGCGATAACCTTGCCAAAGTTAAGCACGCAGATGCCTTCGCAGATGTTCATGACGAGCGACATATCATGCTCGATAAGCATGATGGCGATGCCGAAGGTGTCGCGAATCTTGACGATGTTCGCCATGAGCTCTGCGGTCTCGGACGGGTTCATGCCGGCGGCAGGCTCGTCGAGCAGCAGTAGCTTGGGGTTGGTGGCAAGCGCGCGGACGATTTCCAGACGACGCTGAGCGCCGTAAGGAAGCGAGCCGGCCTGTTCATTTGCCAGGTGCTCCATGTCAAAAATGGACAGCAGCTCCATGGCGCGCTCGTGGGCGGCCTTCTCGTGCTTCCAATACGTCGGCAGGCGCAGCACGCCCTCAAAACCGGAGTAGCGCTCCTGATTGTGCAGGCCGACCTTAACGTTGTCCTCCACCGTCATGGTATTGAACAGGCGGATGTTCTGGAACGTACGGGCAATACCCATGCGGTTGACCTGGTAGACCGACTTGCCCGAAGTGTCCTCACCGTCGAGCAGGATGGTGCCGTGCGTAGGCTGGTACACCTTGGTGAGCAGGTTGAAGACCGTGGTCTTGCCGGCACCGTTGGGGCCGATGAGACCGGCGATCTCAGTCTTGCCGATGGTCAGGCTAAAGTCATCGACTGCCTTAAGGCCGCCGAATTCAATGCCCAGGTGGATGCACTCGAGTGCCGGGCGCTGGCCCAAGTCGCGGTCGGGAACGATGGCGCCAGAAGGATACGGGACCATCTTGCCCTTGTTGAACTCAAACTTACTGGGCATCGGCTGCCACCTCCTTCTTGGAAGCAAAGCGGTCCTTGATGCGACCGAAGAAAGCCTTGAGCTGCGGGTTGTTGGTAAAGATCATGACCAGGATCAGCACGATAGCGTAGATGAGCATGCGGTAGTCCGAGAACTGACGGAGCAGCTCGGGGAGCACCGTGAGCAACGCCGCCGCGATGACAGAGCCGCGCATATTGCCCAGACCGCCCAGGACCACGAACACCAGGATGAGGATCGACGTGTTGAAGTCAAACTTAGTGGCGGAAAGCTGCGAGAAGTTACCGCCGAACAGGGCTCCGGCAGCACCGGCGAGGGCAGCGGAAACCACGAAGGCGATCATGCGGTACTGGGTGACGGAGATGCCCACGGACTCGGCTGCAATCTTGTTGTCGCGCACGGCCATAATGGCACGGCCGGTACGGCTGCGAACCAGGTTGAGCACGATCACGAGCGCGACCATGACCAGGATGGCGCCGGCAAGGAAGGTCGAATAGGTCGACACGCCCGATGCGCCCTGCGCGCCCTTGATGATGGCGGTGCCGTCCTCGAGCAGGTGCAGGTCGTCGATCGTGGAGTTGCCCGTGATGTTAAAGATCACGTGCAGGCCGCGGGAGTCGACGCCCACAATGAGGCAGGTGACGATCTCTTTGATGATCTCGCCAAAAGCCAAGGTCACGATGGCCAGATAGTCGCCGCTCAGGCGCAGGACCGGGATACCGATCAAGAAGCCCAAGATGGCAGCGGCGATAGCGCCGACCACGACGCTGATGATAAGGCGCACCGGATCGGACGGAACGGCGCTCTCAAGGGCGACCGCGGTGACGATGCCCGTGTAGGCACCGACGCTCATAAAGCCCGCGTGGCCCAGCGACAGGTCGCCTGCGATGCCGACGACGAGGTTAAGGGAGATGGCCATGACGATATAGGCCGTGATGGGAACCAGCTGACCGGCAATCATACGCGGGATCATGTGGTTAGACCTGTCTCTTATACACATCTGACGCTGCCGACGACTAGTCGAGTGTAGA
>USEK01000071.1 GCA_900553705.1 uncultured Collinsella sp. | reverse complement strand
ACGTCTCGTGGGCTCGGAGATGTGTATAAGAGACAGGCTCAACCAAGTCGACACGCTCAGCGACCCCACGATGGCCGACCGCTTCGAGGCAGCCCTCGGCCGCCCCGTCGTCGCCACCAGCCTCAAATAGCCGGCGCTGCCCCAGAAGACCTATAAGTTGCGGTGGAATAGTTCCTGAAACGGCCTATTTGGCGGCTAAACAGGAACTATTCCACCGCAACTGCGGAGGGGAATCCGGCGATCTTCCTGTTAGCGGGGCACGTAGCGGCCGGGTTGGGCTCCGGTGGGCTCGCCATCGCGTGCCGCCAGCACGCCGTTCACAAACACGGCCTTGGCGCGGCCATGTGCCTCAAAACCCTCGAGCGGCGTGTAGTCCACAGCCTGATGCTGCGTCGCCGCGCTAATGGTCCAGCGCGCCTTGGGATCCCACACGCACACGTCGGCATCGGCGCCCTCGGCAAGACAGCCCTTGCGCGGATACATGCCAAAGACGCGCGCCGGGTTCTCGCTCATCAAGCGGCACAGATCCTCGGGTCCCAGCTGGCCCTCAAAGCTCGTGGCAATCGCGACGGGACGATGCTCCACGCCGGGCCCGCCGTTGGGAATCGCGCGGAAATCATCGCGTCCGCGGTCCTTTTGCCCGTGCAGGTTAAAGCTGCAATGATCGGTCGCAATAGTATCGATCTCGTCGGCCACAAGCGCCTCGCGCAGCGCGGCACGGTCGCCGGCATGGCGCAGTGGCGGGCTCATCACATACTTGGCACCCGCAAAGCCGTCCTCGCCCTGCTCCAAGTAGCAAGTATCGTCGAGCATCAGATACTGAGGGCAGGTCTCGACATAGATGTTCTTCTGCCCGCGCGCTTTGGCAGCGCGAATGGCCTCGAGCCCCAGCTTGGTCGAAAGGTGCACCACATTGACTGGAGCGTCCCCGGCTAAGTGCGCCAGATACAGCAGACGACTCACGGCCTCACCCTCGCACACGTCCGGACGGCTGAGCGCATGCCCCTCGGGCCCATGAATCCCCTGCTCGTACACGCGCTTCTGCAGTTCATTCACCAGCGTACCGTTCTCGCAATGCACGCAGAGCATGCCGCCCACGCGCTTGAGTTCCTCCAGCACCTCGAGCG
Organism: uncultured Collinsella sp.; assembly: GCA_900553705.1. Lineage (GTDB taxonomy): Bacteria > Actinomycetota > Coriobacteriia > Coriobacteriales > Coriobacteriaceae > Collinsella. The sequence goes on along the minus strand of USEK01000071.1, from coordinate 6,266 downwards.
TCTCGGCGTCGTCCAGGCGCAGGTGGTCATAGGCAAAGTAGGTCTTAAACGACGACACGCCCGCCTCGCGCATGGCCGAAAGATCGGCGCGGTTGCGTTCATTCCACTCGGCGAGTGCCATATGAAACGCGTAGTTGGCCGTGCAGGTTCCGTCGGCGCGGCGATGCCACTCGGCCAAGGCATCGGGCATGGTCACGCCGCGATCGGCCGTCGCGTAGTCCACGATGGTCGTCGTACCGCCGCAGGCAGCCGCACGCGTACCGGTCTCAAAGCTATCGGCCGTCCAATCCATGCCAGTCCAGCACTGCATGTGCGTGTGGCCGTCGATAAAGCCGGGGAACACCCAACAGTCGGTGGCGTCCTGGACGGTATCGCCCTCGCCCGGCTCGATTGCCGCGGCGATCCGCACAATCTTATCGCCCTCCATGGCAAGATCGGCGCGGCGAAGCCCCTGGGGCGTCACGAGCGCGCCGTTTTTGATGATGATCATAATTGCTCCTTATTGATTGATGCAGTTGGCCACGCGATCAAAATACGAGCAGGCGGCGATATGCTCCGTTATGCGTTGCTGTCCCTTGGCGGTATCGACGTCCCACAGCTCGTAGGCACGCGCCTCGACCAGCACCACGTCGGTACGGTCCTTGAGGATCGAACCGCCGCCGTCCTTGCCCTCAAGACACATAAGTGCATCGAACAGTTCCGCCGGAAAGAGCACCGGGCTCGAAGGCTCACCGTTGCACGCAAGACGCACCGGATGTTTGCGGCCACACTCGTCAAACGCACGAACCATAGCCTCAAAAGAACCCGAACTCACGAGCGGCTGGTCGCCCGGCAAAAAGAGGCAACCTTTCCAGTTGCGTTCGACTCCCCACGAAAGGCCCGCACGGACGCTTTCGCTGCGCAGCTCGCCATCGTGCAGCACGCACGGGCAATGCTTGTCCTCGCAAATCTGGGCGACCTCGGGCCAACGCGTCGAAACCACGACGTCAAAGCCCCGGGGAACCGAATCGATGGTCCGGGCAATCAGCGGCTCGCCATAGATATCGGCAAGCATCTTGTTAGAGCCAAACCGCTTGCCCTCGCCCGAAGCCATAATGACGCATCCAAGTTTCATGGTGATACCTCCCCTGAAACCATCGTACCCATAACTCGCGCCGCGGGCATCTACATCGAAAGCGCTTATCCCGCACGCCCGCGATGCAAAAAGGGGCACCCCGCCGGTTGGCAGAGCGCCCCCTTTACATGGCTTACCTCAACCCGGCTTTAGGCCTGGAGCCAACGGGCGGTGTTGCGCTCGTCGAGGGCCTTGAGGGTAGCGGCGGGATCGGCAACCTTCTGCAGGAACATCATGGCTGCGATGGCGTACGGCTTGTAGCTGGCCTCCTTGTACATGCCCACGCGGTGCATGTCGAAGACGTCGGCGTTAACCTCGCCGTGCTCGCAGGAGACACCGGAGATGTCGGCGGGCAGCGGGTGCATAAAGATGGTGTCCTGGCCGTTGGCAGTCTTCTTCATGAGCTCGGTCGTGGAGCACCAGTCCTGATGGGTGGCGTTCTGGGCGAGCAGCTCCTTCTCGAGCGCGGCGATGCCGGCGTCGTCGCCCTCGGCGTACAGGTTGGTGCGCTTCTCCATGGCGGCAAACGGAGCCCAGCTCTTGGGGATCACGATGTCGGCGCCCTCGAAGGCCTCGGCCATAGTGTTGACCTGCTTAAAGGTGGTGCCGGACTCGGCGGCATAACCCTTGGCGCGCTCGACGACCTCAGGCATGAGGTCGTAGCCCTCGGGGTGGGCCAGGGCGACGTCCATGCCAAAGCGGGGCAGCAGGCTGATCAGCGACTGCGGGCAGGACAGCGGCTTGCCGTAAGAGGGCGAATAAGCCCAGGTGACGGCAACCTTCTTGCCCTTGAGGTTCTCGAGGCCGCCAAACTCGTTGATGAGGTAGAGCATGTCGGCAGAGGACTGCGTGGGGTGATCGGAGTCGGACTGCAGGGAGATGAGCGTGGGACGGTGATCCAGAACGCCGTCCTCGTAAGCCTGCTGGACAGACTCGGAGACCTCGGCCATGTAGGCGTCGCCCTTGCCGATGTACATGTCATCGCGGATGCCGATGACGTCGGCCATGAAGGAGATCATGGTAGCGGTCTCGCGGACGGTCTCGCCGTGAGCGATCTGGGACTTCTTCTCGTCCAGGTCCTGCAGCTCAAGGCCGAGCAGGTTGGCGGCCTTAGAGAAGGAGAAGCGCGTACGGGTGGAGTTGTCACGGAACAGGGAGACGGCCAGGCCCGAGTCGAAGATCTTGGACGAAACGTTGTTCTCGCGCAGCTCGCGCAGGGCGTCGGCGACGATGTAGAGCGCCTTGAGCTCATCGGTGGTCTTGTCCCAGGTGTGCAGGAAGTCGCTGCCGTACATACCCTTAAAATCGAGGCCGTTCAGCTGCTCGACGAGCTCGGTAAACTTGACGTCCATGTAAATGTCCTTTCTAAAGGTGAAACGATCGCAATGAGTAGACGTGCTCCGGCATGCGCGTGTGGCTAGAACATGCAGAGCACTATGACGAGGACCCGCCACCGTTGAGGAAGCATGGGAGATAACGACCGCGGGCCCCGAGTCAACAGGGGATGCCGGGGACACGAGCGGCCCCCGGCTCAACAAAATCGAGGAATGGGACTAATCGATCTTGTTGTTGGTCAGACCGGCGCGGAACACGGTGGCGTCGCCATCGGCCTGGCTCGGATCGTAGAGGTTCAGGGCAGCCACGTACATGGCGGCAGCGGTGACCAGGTCGTCCTTGTAGGTGACCTCGTTGGGAGCGTGAGCCTGAGACTCGGCACCCGGGCCAAAGCCCACGCAGGGGATGCCATAGCGGCCCTGGATGGAAACACAGTTCGTGGAGAAGGTCCACTTGTCGCACAGTGGACGACCAGTGCGCTTGTCCATGCTGGGCTCGCAGCCGATGCGCTCGTCACCGAACATGGCCTTGTGGGCGTCGACGAGGGCCTTGACGTGCGGAGCGGTCTCCTTGTTGATCCACGTGGGGAAGTAAGCCTCGGTCTCGTAGACCTCGCCGGTCCAGGACGGACGGTCGTACATGTACATGGAGACCTTCACGTCGTCGCCGTACTTCTTGGCGGCCGGCAGGTTGCGGATCTCGTCCAGGCAGGACTCCCAGGTCTCACCGGCGGTCATGCGACGGTCGATGGAGATGGCGCAGGAATCAGCCACGGCGCAACGGCTGGGGCTGGTGTAGAAGATCTGGCTGACGGTGCAGGTGCCGCGGCCCAGGAAGCGGGCGTCCTCGAAGTGCTCGGGGTTGTACTTGGGGTCGAGCATCTTGACGAGACCCTTGATGTCGGTCGACTCGTCGCAGCCGTTGTTGTTGAGGGCGCGGACGTCGGCGATGATGTCGGCCATCTTGTAAATGGCGTTATCGCCGCGGTCGGGAGCGGAGCCGTGGCAGGAGGTGCCGTGAACGTCGACGCGAATCTCCATGCGGCCGCGGTGACCGCGGTAGATGCCGCCGTCGGTGGGCTCGGTGGAGATAACGAATTCCACCTGCTCCTTTTTGATGCCGTTGGCGGGGAAGTACTTGTTGACGATGTACTGCCAGCACATGCCGTCGCAGTCCTCCTCCTGCACGGAGCCGACGACCATGATCTTGTAGCCCTCGGGAATGAGGCTGAGGTCCTTCATGATCTTCGTGCCATAGGCCGCCGCAGCCATGCCGCCCTCCTGGTCAGAGCCGCCGCGGCCGTAGATGATCTCGTCGGTCTCGTAGCCCTCATAGGGATCGGCATCCCAGTTCTCGATGTTGCCGATGCCGACGGTGTCGATGTGGGAGTCGATGGCGATGATCTTGTCGCCCTCGCCCATAAAGCCCATGACGTTGCCCAGGCCGTCGACCTTGACCTCGTCATAGCCAAGGCTCTCCATCTCGGCCTTGATGCAGGCAACAACCTCACCCTCCTCGCAGGACTCAGAGGGGTGGGAGATCATGGCGCGCAGGAAGCGAGTCATATCAGCACGATGAGACTCAGCAGCAGCCTTGATAGCGTCGAAATCGAGTTCTTTAGCCATTGTTCATAACCTTTCAAACGAAGAAATCTACCTGTGAGGTGGCGGAGCGATACCTATTTACTCCGCCCTAACGATTAGCAAGTGGGATATTCGCCTTCCCAAACAATACGGCGATACTGGTCGGGATCCGTATCGCCCTCGGTGGAGAAGCAGAGCACAGAGCTCGTCTTGTCCAGGCCGATGAGTTCCTTGAGCTCGGCGTACTCGGGATCGAGCATGAGGGTCTCGACCAGGCCGGTGGTCACAGCACCGGACTCGCCGGAGATGACGCGCGGGTCGCCCTTCTCGGGAGCGCCCAGGGTGCGCATGCCGCGAGCGGTGACCCAGTCGGGGCAGGACACGAAGGCGGTGGTGTGGTTGCGCAGGATATCCCAGCCCAGAATGTTGGGCTCGCCGCAGCACAGACCGGCCATGATGGAGGGCATGTCACCGTCCACGATGCGCGGATCGCCGTCGCCGGCGGCAGCGCCCTTGTACAGACAGGCGGCAGGCGCGCACTCGACCACGACGAAGGTGGGCGGGTTATCGGGATACAGGTTGGTGAAGTAGCCCACCACGGCGCCAGCCAGCGAGCCCACGCCAGCCTGGACAAACACGTGCGTCGGGCGGTTGATGGCCATCTCACGCAGCTGCTCGGCAGCCTCGGAGGCCATGGTGCCGTAACCCTCCATGATCCAGGACGGGATCTTCTCGTAGCCCTCCCAGGCGGTGTCCTGAACGATGACGCCGCGCTCGCAGGCGTCGGCCTCGGCGGCGGCCATGCGCACGCACTCGTCGTAGTTGACCTCTTCGATGGTCACCGTGGCGCCCTCGGCGGCGATGTTATCGAAGCGGGGCTTGGTGGAACCCTTGGGCATGTGCACGACGGCCTTCTGGCCCAGCTTGTTGGCAGCCCATGCCACGCCGCGGCCATGGTTGCCGTCGGTGGCGGTAAAGAAGGTAGCCTGGCCAAAGTCCTTGGCAAGCTGATCGGAGGTCAGGTAATCGAAGGTGCAGTCGGCAACGTCCTTGCCGGTCTCGTCGGCAATGTAGTTGGCCATGGCAAACGATCCGCCCAGAACCTTAAAGGCGTTGAGGCCAAAGCGATAGCTCTCGTCCTTAACGCACAGGTTGGACAGACCCAAGCGCGCAGCCTGACCGTCCAGGCGGGCAAGCGGGGTGACGGTATATTGAGGGAACGACTGGTGGAAGGCGCGGGCCTTCTTCACGTGGTCGAGGCTCATGATTCCCAAGTGCTTGTCATCGCTCTTGGGCATCGTGTTGCCCGCCCACTGGATCTTATCGGCCATACGGTGAACTCCTTAAGTCCTCTCTTGCCGGCCCCCGCATACGCGTTTCAGCCCGATCCCATTCACACGACTGAACTTTTATGTGGATGCCAAACAAAAAGTTTGTTAGTAATGTTCTATCACACTTTTTGATTGGTATATCTAACGAATTGTTTGTTGCCGTAATCGGTACTTTTTCGCCGCCGAACGGTCATGAATTGCCTTGTTGATGGATTTGTTTGCGGTCATGTGTGGTTTATGGCACAGTGAGCCCAAACTAATTTTTAGGAAGGTACCCATGACCCCCGCACAGATTGAGTTTTACAAGCGCCTCGCACACGGTCTGGCGCTCCAATTTGGCCCCAACTGCGAAGTCGTCGTCCACGATCTGGAGACCGAGGACGTGGACCATTCCATCGTAGTGATCGAAAACGGCCACGTCAGCGGGCGCAAACTGGGTGACGGCCCCAGCCATATCGTGTTTGAGTCCATGCACGAGGGCGCCACCGATGTACACGACCGTGAGCCGTACCTCACTAAAACCACCGACGGTAAGCTGCTCAAATCGTCGACGATCTTTATCCGCAACGATGAGGGCAAACCCGTCGGCATTTTGGGCATCAACTTTGACATTACGCTCATGAAGGCTTTTGAGCGCTCGCTCGACGCTTTTACCGGCACCGGCGGCACGGGCTATACCGAGCCCGAGCCCATTACCAAGAACATCGGCGACCTGCTCGAGGACCTGCTGCACGAGTGCGAGCAGTTTGTGGGCAAGCCCGCGGCACTCATGACCAAAGACGAGCGCATTCGTGCCATTGGCTACCTCGACCGTCGCGGCGCCTTCCTCATTTCCAAGTCGAGCGAGCGCGCCTGCGAGTTCTTTGGCATCTCCAAGTACAGCTTCTATAGCTACCTCAATGA
>USEK01000070.1 GCA_900553705.1 uncultured Collinsella sp. | reverse complement strand
CGAGATTCCTCTACGTCTCGTGGGCTCGGAGATGTGTATAAGAGACAGACCATGCGATCCTTGATGCCCTCGACGAGTTTGCTCATTGTCTCTCCTCTTAGTTGTTGGACTCGACGGTTACGGCAGTGTCGGCCGCGTCCTCGAGCTGCAGATTCAATAGCTTCATGCCGTATTCCGGCACGTTGATATCGATGGGTTGGCCATACAGGTCGCCGGGGCGCACAAAGGCGATAACCGTCATAATGCGCGCCATGGTCTCGGGCGATTCGGAAAGGTCACGCTCAAACCAACGCTGAATCAGGCCGACCTCGGCACTCACGACGTAGGTAACGTAGTAGTCAAAGAATGTGCCCAGCGCCAAGCCCAAAATGCCCGTCTGTGCACGCGGCACCACGGCCTCGCGTGCGGTATCGATGATCTTTTTAATAAAGGCGGGATCGCCGCCCGGGCCCAGCAGGGCCCCGATAAGGTCGCGATTGGCCGCAAGATAACGCAGCAGCTCAACCGAACCGGGCGCCGGCTCGAGCTCGTCGATGTTACGGTAAAGATCGGGTAATTGAGCTGCGGTGATAAGCTCCACCCGCTCGCGAATCTCGGCAAGCAGGCCGTTCTCGATCTGGCTGATAAAGTCGGGGATATCGCGGTAGTGCGAATAGAACGTGCGACGCGTAAGGCCGGCACGCTCGGTGAGCGACGCGACATTAATGCGCGAAAGATCGCCGCTTTCGGCAAGTTCGCTGGCAAGCGCCTGGCGAAGGGCGCGCTGCGAGCGAAGGGACCGGCGGTCGCATTTCTCGAGCTGGGACAAGCGTCCTCCTTGTTACTCAACCTGTGCGCTATTGCACAGTGCGAGTATTATTGCACACCGTGTGCATCAACACGTAAAGGCAATATTTGGGATGTGGCGAAGGGGCAGCCTCTTTGTCACATCCAGCGACCGCCTAGGTTGTGCCAGGCTTTTAGAGCGGCATTACCGATTGTCCAAAATGTCATTCGTGGGTAGAATAGTGTCGACGGCAGCCCAAGTTCTGGAAAGCTGGGCAGCGCCGTTGCTTGGATTAGGGGGTCAACGCCTTAGCGGCGGCGACCCCTTCTGTTGCGCTTCGAACGCTGCTTGAGTGCCTCGGAAAGGCCGACAAGCGCCGTGAAGAACGAGACCAAAGCAGTCAGAAGCCTCACGAAATCAATCAAATCGGTCATGGGCATCACCTCCCATCAGATGGAGGGCGCTGCCCGGCACATGGAACTGCCGCCAACAGTATCAATTCTATCAAAGCGCAGTTAGATATGCGAATGTTTGTTCGTATTTCAAGAGACCAGCGTCACCTGTGACAAAGGGGCTGTCCCTTTGTCACATTATTCGATTACGGTGCAGGAATTCTGCTTGTGCATGGTGGCAAGCATGTGTTTGGGAACGGCGTGGACCATGCAACTGCCGATAGTTGCGCTCGCGGCGTCCTTGGCTGCCTCGCTTGCGTTTTTGGTCGCGTAGCTGTGGCGGAAGCGTTTGAGCATGGCAATGTCGTTGCCGCCGTCGCCGTAGACCGCGACCTCGTCCTCGGCAATGCCGTAGTAGCCCGCCAGCCAGGCCACGTTCTCGCCCTTGTTGCATGCCACATCCGTGATCTCAAACATCACCGGGTCAAACGGCGCGTTGACCACGCGGTCCGAGCGCTCGGCCAAATATGCCTTAAGGTCGCGCTCCAGCTCGGGCGAGGTCACGCGGCAGTTGATCTTGCATACATCGTGACGCAAGATATCGCCGATCGACTGATCGAAATACTGCTCCTCGTGATACCCGCCACGTGCACGCATGCCGCGCATCACAATACGCTTGATGGGGCTGTCCTTTTTAAAGCCCGCCTGATGCATCTCGAACGAACCGCTCGAGAACATGCCATCAGGTGTGGAGCAATCAAAGCAAATGTCCGGGAATGCCTTGAGCAGCTCCTCGGTAACCTGCGGATCGATGGTCCAGGTTTTGAGCACCTCGCCATGACTGTCGCGCACGATGGACCCGTTGGAGCAGCAGGCGTCAAGCGCCAGGCCCGTAAAGCCATGCTCGCCGATCGGCAGCGTCGAGCGTCCGGTCGCGGGAACCACATACAGGCCAGCCTCGGTCAGCTCGCGAATGGCACGGCGGATGGTCCCATCCGCCTCGTGCAGGGCGTTCAGCAGCGTTCCGTCTAAGTCACTCGCAAACATCTTGATCATGGATATGCCTCTCCTTCGTCTGCACGATATTGTAGACGAAGGAGAGGCACGCCCAAACAATGCCGTCCCGGCGCGGCGTACCACCGCCTCCACAAATTCACGGTGCCCCGGCGCGTTAAGACAATCGCCACGAGCGACTTTTCAGCCGATAAAACAGTGCCGTCGTCAACGTCAGCACCGCCAACATGCCTGCGAATACAATCGCCGGTGTCCATCGATCATATGCGAGTCCGTAAACCAATTGGCCAATAGGCGTTGCACAGGAAAGCGTCATATAAACGAGTGCCAGCACTTTTCCGCAGAGTTCCTTTGGCGCTGACCGCTGAACAAATGAAACGATTTCGACCGATGCGATGCTTGCCCACGCCATGACCCATGCCGAGCCGGCCGCAAGCGCGGCAAACGCTAATTCATCAGGACCGCTCAGTAGCGTGACAATAATCGGTACGACTCCAAAACAAATCATCGCAACATATCGACATATGCCCTTGAAGGAAAAACGATGCGGCCAAATACCGACCAAACCACTGCCGACAAGACCACCTAAGCCCATAGCCACCTCAATAATCCCAACAAAGGATGACTGCATTCCGAGATGCTTTGCAACAATAACGGGAGCACCAATCGTTAACCCAACTAACGCAAGGTTCAAAATAGCCGCAAGCAAAAACACAACGAGCAATGATGCGTTTTGAAACAGGTACCGAATCGACTCCCGAAAATCGCTTCGGCATGTCGAGCAAGTCGTACTGTCCCCTGTCATTCCAGATGAGGCATTTTGCTTGAGTGCGCCCCCGAACAGTAGGGCTGACATCGCAAACGTCAACGCCGCGGTTTCGCATAGAGCATCGATACCAAAGTACCCATAGACTGCCGTCCCGACTACAGGCCCCAAGATATTGCTCGCCATGGTTATCTGCGAGACCAACGCAGTGGCACGCTCAACCTTTTCTGGGCCCGTCATGCGCACCGTCTCAATTTGAAGCATCGGCTTCAGCAGCGATTGGATGCCATATTGGACGCAAAGCATTGCTGCCACGACAACGGCAAGAGGCAGCGAACGCTTCATGGGGATAAACAACAGTGATGCAGCCATCAGAACAATGCCGAGCACCGCAAGAACCCCGCGATGTCTCCCGCGATCCGCCAAGATTCCGCCAGCCGGAGTCGCAAGCACGCCCGGCACGAACGCTATCGCCGCGACGGCACCATATAACGTTGACGAGCCGCTGCAATCGAACAAGTAAAGCGGGCACGCAAAGCATAGTGCCGACAACATCGAATACGCGCACAGCTGTGCAACAAGAAGACCGAAAAGCCTGATAGATCGCACTGTTTTTTGCGCCAACGAGACATTGCTCCTCCGCATTCCAGCCATAAGCCTGCCCCCTATACATACCATTAGTATGTATTTAATGACTTGAAAAGGGCAGCCGTGGCTACCCTCACAAATCAATTACATACCGTTGGTATCTATATTACCACCCGGCACGGTTCCATACGTCCCAAATCTGGGCCGTTGTCTGGAGCACTTCATTACCCAAATCGAGCCCCACCGCGGCCGCCATCTGCGCCAAGCATTGCGCGCGAGCGAGCATTCGATCCTTGGATTCAAGCGGACGGAACAATGGCAGCAGCCAAAGATTCGCCAACAACGATACGGCCTCCGCCGCTTCGCGCGGGCATTCGCACGCAATGGAACCGTCGGCGATGCCCTCCTCGATCACTGGCAAGAGATAGCCATCGGCCGACTCGTCGAACGAGCCTTGGTACTGCATCGCCAGTAGACGCGAGCTTTTTGCCGGATCCGCCGCAGGATGCATGCGTGCCCATAGCTCAATTTGTGGAACGACAGACTCGGGCGCGTACAGTCGCTTGAGCTTTTGGGCTCCGGTCATATTGCCGATACCAAGCGTTGAGCGACGTTGCTCAACAATCGGAGCCATTGCTCGATCAAATGCGGCGTTGAAAATCTCTTCTTTGCTCTTAAAGTGATGATAGACAGCGCCCTTGGTCATGCCATCGAGGCGGTCGACGATATCTTGAATGCTCGTCCCCTCATAACCCTGTGCGCAGAATAGCTCCAGCGCCGCGTCGAGAATCTTCGCGACCGTCTCCTCGGGATATTTATTACGCCCCATAATCTGTCCATCCGCAACGCAAGTTTTGTGCCTCATTGCAGTATTTTAACGTTACGGATGGCAGGCGGTCGATTCTACACCGCGGCGGGGCCATGTTCGCCGGTACGGATGCGGATGACCTCCTCGACCGGCTCGACCCAAATCTTGCCGTCTCCAACGGCACCGGTGCGAGCAGCATTGCAGATAATCTCGACAATTCCGTCGGCATGCTCATCGGCGCAGATGAGCGTGAACTGTACCTTGGGGATTGTGTTGACGAGCAACTCGTTGCCGCGCACGTATTCCTTCCAGCCATGCTGCGCGCCGCAGCCCTGCACCTGGTTGATGGTCATGCCACGAACATCAGCAGCAAACAGCGCGTCCTTAAGAACCTCAAGCTTCTCGGCACGAACGATCGCCGTAATTTTCTTCATAGTGAATTCCTCTCTTTATCAAAGAAATGAATTGCCATTCAATGACGCGGGTTTTCCAGGTGCCCGAGATTGCCCCGAAAGAGGAGCGCCGCGTACTTCGGTACGCAAGCGACGGTTTGAGGGGCAAGGTCGGGTGCCTGGGAAAGCCGCGCGACGATTGAACGGCAAGGTGCGGAGCCTGGGGAAGCCGCTAGTCAAGTCCCGAGAACGAGGGATACGCGCTCTCGCCGTGTTGACTCGCGTCCAGGCCCAGCGCCTCGTCGGCCTCGTCCACGCGCAGGCTGCCGTGGAACAGCGCCTTGACCACCGCGGCGATCACCAAGTCGAGCACCAGTACAATAGCGACCGTCACCACAATGCCCAAAATCTGCGAGATGAGCAGCGAGACATCGCCCGTGTAGAACAGGCCGCCCTTACCGGTCCACGAGAGCTCCGGCACGCAGAACAGCCCCGTGAGCACGCCGCCCAGGATGCCACCGATGCCGTGGCAGCCAAACGCGTCGAGCGCATCGTCGTAGCCAAATTTGGTCTTAAGATGGCTGATGGCCAGGTAGCAGACGGGAGATACGATCAGGCCCATGACCAGCGCCGCCCACGGCTCGACAAAGCCCGCGCCCGGCGTGACCACCACAAGGCCCGCAACCAGACCGGTGCTGGCGCCCACCAGCGTGGGTCGACCGGTGTGCACGCGCTCGACGGCAAGCCACGAGACCATGCCCGCCGCGCTGGCCGTCACGGTATTGAGGATGGCAAGTGCCGCCACGGCGTCGGCCTTGAACTCGCTGCCGCCGTTAAAGCCAAACCAGCCAAACCAAAGCAGACCGGCTCCCAGCGCCACAAACGGCACGTTATGCGGACGGTAGCTCACCATGCCAAAGCCGCGACGACGGCCGAGCATTAAGCAGAGAATCAGGCCCGTAAGACCAGACGAGATGTGCACCACGTCGCCGCCGGCAAAGTCGAGCGCGCCGATGATATCGCCGATAAAGGAGCCCTCGCCGCCCCAAACCATGTGAGCAAGCGGCGCATAGACCACGAGCAGCCAAATGCCCAGGAAGGCCGTCGTGGCACCGAACTTAACGCGGCCGGCCAGGCTGCCCGTGACGATAGCAGCCGTGATCATGGCAAATGCCATCTGGAAGGCGATGTTGATGATCTGAGGGTAGACGACACCGTCCGCAGCATTGCCCTCGGCCGCCTGCAGCACCTGGTTGAGCACCGGCAGGCACAGCAGCTGGTCAAGGCCTCCAATAAACGGACTCGAACCGTCGCCGCCATAGGCCAGAGACCAGCCGGCAACAATCCACAGCACACCAACCAGACCAATGGCGCCAAAGCACATGAGCATGGTGTTGATGACATTTTTGCGCCTGGACAGGCCGCCATAGAAAAACGCCAGACCCGGTGTCATTAAAAACACGAGCATGGTGCAGATGAGCATAAACGTTGTCGATCCCGTATCGTACATTCGCTCTCCCTTGGTCGCATGAACGTTGTCGGCGCCCATAATGCGGCCGAGGGGCAACTGGTGTAGACCAGATACGGCGTTGTTAAACGCGGCGTTGTCGAATGGAAACGGCGCCGCAATCTTGGAAACGGCGCGGCAACGGACGCGAAACGAACGGGAAATACGCGAGCAAGGAAGCCGTGAGCGCGCCCGTCCCGGCTAGTGGCGGAACAGCTCGCGGGCTCGGTCGCGGAGATTAGTTGCTCGAATGACGCCTTCGTAGCGATTGATGCGCAGACGCGGGAAGGCGTTAAAGAAGCGTAGGTCGCGGCGGCTGAGCGACACGCTTGGCACCGGACGGCTCATGCGCTTGCCGGCAAGGCGACGACTGAGCGACGGACGCGGCATGTTCGGCGCGGCATCGGCCACGCGGCGGGCGGCAAGCGCCAGGCCGCGAGCACCATCCGCGATAAACGTCGGCATCGAAGCCTTCTCGCGCAGGGCATCGAGCGCGGCGTCACCCAGCTCGGCCAGCCACGCGTTAACGGCACGGCTACGGATGTGCGTCTGTGCCACCGAGTCAATCGTAGAATCGGGAATACGTTCGAGCATTGAGTCCGAGGCATCGGCAAGCGACTCATTGATGCGGTCGGCAAGGTCGGCCCGGACGCGCTCCAGCTGATCGGACAGACGCCGCCAGCTCGCCAGCGAGCACAACGCGTCGACCATCATCGCGACCGCGACGATAAAGGCGGACAGCCGCACAATCAGCACCGGCAGATGACCAAGCAGCCCCAGCAATGCCGGCTCCACTAAACGGCAAATGCACAGCGCACCCAGGCCAAACGCGCATGCCCAGTACAGGCAGATGCGTCCGTGCAAGTTAAACGGCAGGTGCGAGTAATCCCAAAAGCGAGCGCCCGTTGTTTTTTCCAACAGCACGCCTACGCTGTACTCAATCACGCTGCATACGAGTGCTGCAGCGACAAACTGGCTCGACGCGTCAGGAATTCCGCGCAACAGCAGCCAGCAGGCAATGCCGCCCGCGCCATAGATGGGGCAACACGGTCCCAGCAAAAAGCCGCTGTTGGCAAAGCGTCCGTGGTTGAGCATGGCGCAGACCGTCGATTCCCATGCCCAGCCGCAAAACCCGTAGACTGTCTCTTATACACATCTGACGCTGCCGACGACTAGTCGAGTGTAGA
>USEK01000069.1 GCA_900553705.1 uncultured Collinsella sp. | reverse complement strand
CGTCGGCAGCGTCAGATGTGTATAAGAGACAGTTGGCGAGACGGTCGCCGTGTTCCATTCGCGCCTTTCGGCCGGCGAGCGCCTGGACCAGTGGGATATGGTCGCCAGCGGTGCGGCCCGCGTGGTCGTCGGCGCCCGCTCGGCGCTCTTTTGCCCGCTCAGCGACCTTGGTCTCATCATCATCGACGAGGAGCACGAGACTAGCTATAAGCAGGGCTCCAGTCCGCGCTATCACGTGCGCGAGGTGGCAGCCGAGATGGCGCGGCGCTACCGCTGCCCGCTCGTGTTGGGCTCCGCCACGCCATCTGCCGAGTCCCTCGACCGCTGCCGCCGTGGCACGTATAACGGTGCCACCTGGACGCGCGTCGAGATGCCCGAGCGCCCGGGACACGCCGTGTTGCCCACGGTTCGCATTGCCGATCTGCGTCGCGAGTTCTCGCACGGTAGCCGCTCCATGTTCTCAAAACCGCTTATAGAAGGCCTTGAGCGTGTGGTCGAGCGCCGCGAGAAGGCCGTGCTGCTGCATAACCGCCGTGGCTTTGCGCCGTTCCTGATGTGCCGCGAGTGCGGCTGCGTCCCCACCTGCAACCACTGCTCCACCGCGCTTACGTATCACGAGCGCACACACACGCTGCAGTGTCACACATGCGGTTCGTCTTGGCGCGTGCAGCCCTATCCGGCGGCCACGAGCCGTTGCCCCAAATGTGGCAGTCGCTACCTGGCAAAAATGGGCCTGGGCACTCAGCAGATCGAGGACGCACTGCACCAGATGCTGCCCGACGACGTCGCCATCATTCGCATGGATGCCGATTCCACGCGCGGCAAGGACGCGCACAAAAAGCTGCTCGAGCAGTTCGATGCCGCCGATTGCGCGGTGCTGCTGGGCACCCAGATGATTGCAAAGGGCCTTGACTTTCCCGAGGTCACGCTGGTGGGCGTGGTCAATGCCGACTTTGCGCTAAAGCTGCCCGATTTTAGAGCGGGGGAGCGCGCCTACGATCTGCTGGAGCAGGTTGCAGGCCGTGCCGGCCGCGGCGATCGCCCCGGCGAGGTTATCATCCAGACCTACCTGCCCGAGGATCCGGTCATTCGCGCCGTCGCTGAGCACGATCGTTCGATCTTTACCGACTACGACCTGGATCAGCGCCGCGACGCGCTGTACCCGCCGTTTGTTCGCCTGGTCAACATCTTGGTGTGGTCGGCGAACCGAGACGACGCGCAGAACTACATCGGACGTATCGCAAAGCTTCTTAAGCGCCGCTGGCATGCCGCCGCGCCCGACTTTTTGCGGGCGGGGAGTGCCGTGCCGCAGGTGCTGGGCCCGGCTTCGTGTGTAATCGAGAGAGCCAAGGACCGTTACCGCTTCCATCTGCTTGTGAAGTCGCCCGTGGGGTACCATGTCTCTGATGATATCGACGCCTGCCTCAAAGAGGTGGGCTCCGTGCGCGGCGTGAGCGTGAGCGTTGACGTCGACGCCTATGATTTGATGTAACAACCCGAAAGGATGGCCATGGAAGCCAACGGAATCGTACTGTCGCCTGACCCTCGTCTGCGCCAGGAGTGCGCCGTCATCGAGGAGATCACCCCGGCGATCGAGGCACTTGCCGAGAAGATGAAGAAGATGATGTTCGAGAACGGCGGCTGCGGCCTGGCTGCCCCGCAGATCGGCGAGCTCATTCAGCTCGTCACCATCGACTGCGACTACAGCGACAAAAACGACTACGACCCGTACGTGCTCATCAATCCCGTGATTGTGGAGCAGAGCGACCATCTGGTGCCGTTTAGCGAGGGCTGCCTGTCCATCCCCGGCATTAGCTGCGAGATCGAGCGTCCTGACCATGTCGTCGTCGAGGCGTACGACTTGGACGCCAACCTGATTCGCTACGAGGCCACGGGCGACCTGTTCTGCGTGTGCCTGCAGCACGAGATCGATCACTTGCACGGCAACACCATGTTCGAGCGATTGAAGCCGATGCAGAGGATCAAGGCAGTCAAGGAGTACCAGGACGCCCTGGCCCGCGGCGCTCGACCGGGTGAGACGGAGTAGGTCCCACCGTCCCCGGTGCTGAGCGCCCACATATCATCCCGTGCTCAAACATTCTCGCTTTGCTGCGAAACTGCGCGCGGGACGATATGTGGGCGCTCAGCACCGGGGACTGCGTTGTTCTGGCTCGGTTCGCCCGGGTGCCGTTGGGCCAGGGAGGGGCGTCTTCGCTGATAATTGCTTTGCTGAAAGAGCTGCTTTTATTGCGGCTCTTTCTTTGGTTTTGGGTATATTTGTTCTTGTTGAATTGTTATTGCGGATGGGCTGGTGACTCGGCTTTCCGCTGTTAATTTGTAGCCGTCTCGGCTTTGGTTGAGGGGAGACGTCCTTTATGCGTATTGTGTTTATGGGTACGCCTGATTTTGCTGTGCCTTCGTTGACTTCGCTTGTTGCGGCTGGGAATGAGATTGCGCTTGTTATTACTCGCCCTGATGCTGTTCGTGGGCGTGGTAAGAAACTTGAGCCGTCTCCTGTTAAGGCCAAGGCGCTTGAGCTAGAGTTGCCGGTTATTGAGGCTAATCGTATGACGCCTGAGGTCGTTGAGGCGCTCAAGGCTGCCCAGGCTGACATTTTCTGCGTGGCTGCCTATGGTTGCATTTTGCCGGATGACGTGCTGCATATGGCGCCGCTTGGTATTGTGAATGTTCATGCGTCCTTGCTGCCTCGTTGGCGTGGGGCTGCTCCTATTCAGCGTGCCATTCTTGCTGGTGACGAGGTTGCTGGCGTTTCCATTATGCGTATTGGGCATGGCGTGGATACTGGTGCTTATTGTGCCCAGGCCTCCACGTCGGTTGCCGGTAAGCATGCTGAGGCGCTGACCATGGAGCTTGGTGAGCTTGGCGGCAAACTGCTTGCCGATACGCTTCCTTCTCTTGCCGATGGCACCGCCGTGTGGACTGAACAGGATGAGGCGCTCGTTACCCATGCTGCCAAGATTTCCAAGCTGGAGATGCGTCTGGATCCGCAGATGGCTGCGCTCGATTGCGTGCGTCATGTGCTCGCTTCGTCCGATACTGCGCCTGCTCGTTGCGTGATTGCCGGCAAGACCGTGCGCGTGCTCGATGCTGCGCCGGCTGATGTGTCGCTTGGCGAGGGTCAGGTTCTCATTAAGGCCAAGCATGTTTTCCTTGGCCTTTCCGATGGTGCGGTTGAACTGCTCGAGGTTAAGCCCGATGGCAAGCGTGGTATGGCCGCTTCTGCTTGGGCTGCTGGGCTGCAAGGCGCCGATCTTTCGTGGGGTGTTCTGTCATGAGCAAGCTGTCTCCCGCGCGCAAGCTTGCGCTCGATGTGCTGATGGAGGCCGATCGCCGCGGCATGTATGCGCGCGACGTGCTGTCCTCTCGCGCATCGGCCAAGGCTATTGATCAGCGCGATTCCGCTTTTGCCGCCCGCTTGGCACTTGGTGTGGCCGCCACGCAGGGTATTTTGGACGAGCTGCTCGACCAGTTTCTCGATAAGCCTAAAAAGGTTGCGCCGCGTGTTCGCATGGCGCTTCGTATCTCGGCTTTCGAGATGCTCTATTTACATACGCCTGGGCGCGTTGCTGTAAGTCAGGGTGTTGAGCTGGTTCGCTGCGGCGCTAAGTCCGCCGCTGGCTTGGCCAATGCCGTGCTGCATAAGGTTGCGGACAATGTTGAGGACTTTGCCACGGCGTCCGATGTAGATGAGTCTGAGCGACGCCTGGTTCGTCTGTCGCGCCTGATGGGTCTGCCGCGTTGGCTGTGCGCTCGCATTATGGCATCGTTCGACACGCCTGAGGGTGCGCTTAACTTTGCCGGCAATCTGGCCCCCGCGCCGCTGGCCCTGCATGAGAACGCCTTTGCGACCAAGCCCGATCCGTATGTCTCGCAGCTCGTCGCGCCCGTTTTCCCGGGCTGCCATGCCCCGGTAGATGCGCAGGTCACGGTTGCATCGGGTGTGTTTGAGCGTGCTGCCGCGGTGGCATCTGATCTCAATGCGCAGCTTATCGCCACAGCTGCCACGCGCCCTGGAAGCTGCCTTGAGATTGGTGCCGGTCGTGGCACCAAGACCTATGTGATGATGTGCCAGGCCAAGCGTGCGGGCTATGAGCGTCAGCATACGGCGCTCGATCTGCATGATCGCAAATGCGATCTGAATCTCGCTCGCCTGCACAAGGCCGGTATTCAGGGCGTTCGTACGGTTTCGGGTGATGCCTGCGAGCTTGATGAAGTGCTGACGTCGTTTGATGCCATGCTTGGCAAGCCGGTTAAGTTCGATACGGTCTTTATCGATGCGCCGTGCTCTGGCACCGGCACCATGCGTCGTCATCCCGAGATCCCGTGGCGTCTGACCGAAAAGGATGTGACGGTTGAGCTGCCCAAACTGCAGCTGACGATGCTCAAAGAGGCCGCCGCGCGCGTTGCCGAGGATGGCGAGCTCATCTATGCGACGTGCTCGGTCTTTGATGAGGAGAACGCGCAGGTTGTGGATGCGTTTTTGGCTTCGCCAGAGGGCGCGGGCTTTAGCCTGGCACCCCTCTCCGAAGCCCAGATTCTGCAGCTCCCCGAGTACGACCACGCCAAGAGCCTCGTCACTCTCCGCCAAAACCCTCGAGGCCTCTTCCAAAGTGTCCCCGTAAACGCCGACTCCTACGACGGTCACTTCTGCGCCCGCCTGGTCCACAAGTAACTACTAAGTTGCGGTGAAATAGGGATTGAATAGCGGCATCTACCCGCCAAATAGTCCTTATTTCACCGCAACTCAGAAGGTCGTGCGAGTGGAGATCGCAATAGCGGTAAAGAATGGAAGGATAGCCCTGTCTCAAACTTGCTGTTATCAAAAGTAGGGCGGATTACGGGGCTAGATTGGTGATGCCCGACCACATCAAAAATGGTCTAAATAAAACCGCAGGTAGATGGCTTGTTGAAATTTGCAAATTACCGGAATGGATAGAGGCTGTCAATTCAGCCCCGTAATCCGGCAGAGTTTTGAAATGTTACAAACTTAGCATCAGCCTGAAATCCGATCTAAAGAAAAGTTGCGGTGAAATGGTTCCTGTTTGGCCGTTGGATGGGCTGATTCAGGAACTATTTCACCGCAACTCATAAGGAAACCTGGGTGGCGGGACCGTTTGTCTTTAGTGGTTATGTGGGCAGTTGGCGCAGCAGCCGCTTGTGGCGCTGGTACTGGAGCCGCCGCTTCGCTGGTCGGTGTTGTAGAAACCGCTGCCGTCGAACTTAATGCCGCTGGCCGAGAACGTCTTGGATGCCGGGGCGCCGCAGCTGGGGCATACGACCTCGGGCGTCTCGGACATGGGGTGCTCAACCTCAAACACGTTGCCGCAGCTCGTGCACTTGTAATCGTAGCGCGCCATAATACTTCCTTTTCAGCACAAAGCGGGCAGATCGCTCTGCCCGCAAAAATTCAAACAGCTGTAACTGTACCCTATATCATGGGTTTTATCACGCTTCGCCCCAGAATCTATTGGTGTTGCGCAGGAGCTTCGCAGTTTTCTCCTCGGCTGCCGCAACGTCGGCCTCGTCAGCCTGCCATGTCCAGTTGCCTGTGGCTACACCCGGCACGTTCATACGTGCATCGTCGCCCAGTCCCAGCACGTCCTGCAGCGGCATCATCACGAGCGGTGCATCGCTTGCCAGGGCATTGCCCATGAGCTCGCTTGCCAATGTAATGCCGCTCGGCTCATCGCCGCCTGCAAAGGAGCGCGTGCACCAGCCGGCAAGTGTCGAGGTGTCGTGCGTCGAGGTGTACAGGATCTTTCCCGGTGTGGGGTGAATTCCGCAACGAACGTCGTAGTCGCTAAACTCCAGCACGTCCATGCCGGGGAAGCCGCAGGTCGAAGCCATGGCGCGAACGCCGGGCGTCAGATAGCCCAGATCCTCGGCGATAAAGTTGAGCGGACCCAGCTCGTCATAGGCGGTCTGGAACAGGTCCTTGCCCGGGCCTGCCAGCCAGCGGCCGTCGGCACAGGCCTTACCGGCGGGAATGCTAAAGTAGCTGTGGAAGCCCAGGAAGTGGTCCAGGCGCACGCGGTCGTAGAGCGAAAACGCACGACGCAGGCGGTCCATCCACCAGCGATAGCCGTTCTCCTTCATGCGATCCCATCGGAAGGTGGGGTTGCCCCACACCTGGCCCTCGGGCGCAAAGTTGTCGGGCGGCGCGCCCGAAATCTCAATCGCCTTGCCGGTATCGGACAGCCAGAAGTTCTCGGGCTCGCTCCACGCGTCGCCCGAATCGTCCGAGACATACATCGGGATATCGCCGATGACCTCGATGCCCTTCTTGTGCGCATAGTTCATGAGCTCGCACCAGGCAAGGTCAAAGCGATACTGCATGTACGCCTGCAGCTCGGCCTCGTCGTGGAAGCGCTTGTCATCGATCAGATACTCGTTGTAGCGCGCGACATCTGCCGGCCAATCGTGGCGCGACTCGCCCTCAAAGTACTTCTTAACGGCCATGTAGACGCAGTACTTCTCGAGCCAGTCGGCGTTGCGATGTTTAAACGCCGTGTACAGCGGGTCGGCATCCTCACCGCCGTGGGCCTTCCATGCAGCAAAGTCGGCGGCCAGCTCCTCGTGGCTCTCAGGCAGCAGGTCGATATTGCCTGCAAAGGCCGAGGGGCCGGCGTAGGGGGAGCGGAAGAAGTCCGTGGGGTTGACGGGCAGGACTTGCCAGTAGCGCATGCCCATAGCGGCCAGATGGTCGATAAAGCGACGCGTGGGCGCACCGATTGTGCCGGGCTTGCCGTCATCGGTCGGCACCGAGGTGATGTGGCACACAACGCCCGCGCCATGATCGAGCGGCTCCTGCAGGCGCTGCTCGGCATGGTGATAGATGATCGACGAGCCCAGCGGATACAGATCGAGCGTGACCGTACCGTTGTGGATCTCGCATTCGTGACCGCTGATCACGTCACTCGCACATTCGTCGAGCGCCGGAATCGTCACGCGGTGCGAATTGCGCAGGCTGCGGTTGATGATAACCGTCGCGGCTTCGCCGTCATTGCCCGTGCGGGTGTAAGCCAAGACTTCGTCGTTGAGCGCAAAGGCCTTGATCTCGCCATCGACCATAAAGGGCAGCGCACGGCGCACGGCAGACGCGTTCTTAACGATGGCCAGTGTGTCGAAGTCGTGGAGTTGGTCTTTGGTCGGCAGGGTGCGGCGGTTGCCCGGATCGGTGAGGCCCTCCAGGCCGTACTCGTCGCCATAATAGATCGAGGGCACACCCGGGAAGGTCATCTGCATGAGCGTCGCCAGCCAAAAACGGCTCTTGGCCAGGCCCATCGAGTTATCGTCCAGGCGCCATTTGCTGCGCTCGCTCTCGGGCAGCTGCGACTCGTCGGGGCCACCGCCGAGCACCGAGATGATGCGCGGGCGGTCGTGGCTCGAAAGCAGATTGAGCGCGCAGGCCAGTGCCTCGCGTGGGTCTGTCTCTTATACACATCTGACGCT
>USEK01000068.1 GCA_900553705.1 uncultured Collinsella sp. | reverse complement strand
GACTAGTCGTCGGCAGCGTCAGATGTGTATAAGAGACAGGAGTGCATAAAGATTTAAAATCATTCAATTGCTAAAGCGTTTCAAAGAACTATTATGCACGCGGTTAGGCGAGGGGTTGTCACCACCATGACGACTGGGACTCATTTATCGCCACGTGCGATGCTCCAACTTCCCGCAAGGAGACACCTAAATTAAAGGGGGATGGAGTCATGGCATTTGACTTCACGGGCAAGACCGCGATTGTCACGGGCGGCACTCAGGGCATTGGCCTCGAGATCGCCAAGGGCATCGTCGCGGGCGGCGGACATGTCGCGCTCATCGCAAGGAACGCTGCTAAAGGCGAGGCCGCTGTGGCCGAGCTTGGCGAGGGAAACAAGTTCTATCAGCTCGATGTCGCCGATGCGCCCAAGGCGCGCGAGACCGTCGAGCAGATTTTTACGGACCTGCCGCAAACCAATATCTTGATTAACTGCGCTGGCGTCATCAGCACCAAGAAGTTCGACGAGATCGATGACACCGAGTGGCGTCGCACCATCGACATCAACCTCAACGGTACCTTCACTATGATGAACGCCGTGTACCCGCACTTTAAGGCGGCCCATGCCGGCACTATCGTCAACGTGAGCTCTGTTGCTGGCAAGATCGGTGGCGGCCTGCTCGGCACCGCTGCCTACGCCAGCTCCAAGGCCGGTGTCAACGGTCTAACCAAGGCAGTCGCCAAGGAAGGCGGCAAGTTTGGCATCCGCTGCAACGCTGTATGCCCGTCGCTCACGTTGACCGATATGACCTCGATTCTCTCTGACGAGAACTCTCAGCGCATCATCAACGGTATCCCTCTGGGCCGCGCCGCCCAGGCCAGCGAGCCTGCGCAGATGGTGCTGTTCTTCGCTTCCGACCTCGCTAGCTTCGTGAACGGCGAGATTGGTGACTGCGACGGCGGCATCGTCCTGGACGGGTAATACCCCGCGGTGATAGTTTGGCGGCGACCCTGGCGACTCGGGGTTGTCGCCTTCTTTCTGACATAGGCGCGTGCGGCTACGAATCGCATGCATCCAAAGGAGATATATATGAGTGAATCGACTGCGGTGGAGGCGCCGGCGGTAAAGGAGCCGTTCTTTAAGATGTCCTCCATCCCGGGCGCCAATATTTTGGTGCCGCTTCTGTTGGGCTGTCTGCTCAACACGCTATTCCCCGACCTGTTCAAAACGCTCGGCAGCTTTACGCTTGGCATGACCCAGCAGGGTGCAGGCCCGCTCGTGGGCGCCTTTTTGCTCATCGTCGGTACGACGATTTCGTTTAAGAGTGCCCCTGCCGCCGCTGCCCGCGGCGCCATCATCATCGCCGTCAAGCAGATCGTGGTCGTTGCCGTGTCGCTGCTCATCCTTTATGTGTTCAACGACAACCTGTTTGGTATCTCTGCCATGGTGATGCTGGCGGCTTGCACAGGTGCCAACAACGCTATGTACGCTGGACTGATGGGCACCATGGGCAACGAGGCCGAGCGTGGCGCCGTCGCCATCACCACGCTCGTTGTCGGCCCTCCGGTCACGATGATTGTCCTTGGCGCCGCCGGTCAGGCTCCGATTGGCTGGTCGCTCGTGGGCGCCATCCTTCCGATTGTCGTTGGCATTATCCTGGGCAACCTGTTCCCCAGCTTTAAGAAGATGATGGCACCGGCACTTTCCGCCATCATCGTGCTCGTCTTCTTTGCCATGGGCTCGACCATGACCTTTGGCCAGCTCATTAATGGCGGTCTCCCCGGTATTCTGCTCGGCGTGATCTGCTCGGTGGTCTTTGCAATTCCCGTTATCGCGGTCGATAAGCTCACGGGCGGTACGGGTGTCGCAGGTGCGGCCATTTCGAGCTGCGCCGGAGCCAATGTGGCCACGCCTGCTGCCATGGCAAGCGTCAACGAGGCCTTGTACGGCGGTGCGGTGCTCGCGACGGCCACGGCACAGGTTGCTGCCTGCGCAATCGTGACGGCTATTTTGACCCCGCTGGTCACCAGCTGGTGCTACAAGCATTTTGAGGGCCAGGGCAACGGCGATAGCAAGGCAACGACCGACAAGGCCGCCGCAGCCGCCTAATGCCAAGCGGCAATCAAAGCTAAAAACTAGCTACGCCACAGGGCGGCCACGGGGGATCCCGTGGCCGCCCTGCAGTTTCTGTAGGGTCTCTGGGGCACTTTATCCTGCTAAAGCTGGCATAACAGCTAGAGTGAACGTCGTACAAAGGCAAGGAAAAATACCAAACAAATCGGTGAACGGTAGTTGTTCGCGCTCGCATTTCCTGCGGATTTGTTAAAAACGTCCTAATGGTAGAAAAAAAGGAACATATAACAGCACTGATGAAGGGGGTGGCTATGTTATCCTTCTCAAACGGGTGAAATCTTGGGTTTTGGGTTGTAGTTCCAAGGTGGACAAACGTTTTTCCTGCACCAACGTGTGGTGAAGAACGGAAGAAGCCGGTAGTGCAAGCCGAAAATTCAAGAATTCAATAAGCAGCGGTGTGAGAGAGCGCCGCATTACACGTAACTAGGAGCGTGGTTACACAATGCAGGAGGCATGGGAAGGCTTCAAGGAAGGTATCTGGACGGGAGAGGTCGACGTCCGAGACTTCATCCAGAAGAACTACACCCCCTACGAGGGCGATGAGTCGTTCCTCGTAGGTCCGACCGAGCGTACCAAGGAGCTGTGGGGCGAGGTTCTCGACCTGCTGCTTAAGGAGCGCGAGCAGGGTGGTGTCCTCGATATGGACACCAAGACCGTCACGGGTATCGTGAGCCACCCCGCTGGCTACATCGATAATGCCCATCGCGACAAGGAGACCATTGTTGGCCTCCAGACCGACAAGCCGCTCAAGCGCGCGCTGCACGTCAACGGTGGTATCCGCATCGCTTGCCAGGCTGCCAGCCAGCACGGCTACAAGGTCGACGAGAACGTTGTCGAGCGCTACACCTTCGAGCGCAAGACCCACAACGCTGGCGTCTTCGATGTTTACACCCCCGAGATGCGTGCTTGCCGCTCGGCTCACATCATCACCGGTCTGCCCGATGGCTATGGCCGCGGCCGCATCATCGGCGACTACCGTCGTGTTGCCCTGTACGGCGTCGACTACCTGATCAAGGACAAGGAGGCCCAGAAGGCTTCCACTCCGACGGTCATGACCGCCGACAACATCCGCGATCGCGAGGAGCTGCAGGAGCAGATCCGCGCCCTCGGCGAGCTCAAGATGATGGCCGAGACCTATGGTTTCGATATTTCCAACCCTGCTACCAACACGCAGGAGGCCATCCAGTGGATGTACTTCGCCTACCTTGCTGCCGTCAAGGAGCAGAACGGCGCCGCTATGTCCATCGGCCGTACCTCCACGTTCATCGACATCTACGCTGAGCGCGACCTTGCCAACGGCACCTTCACCGAGGAGCAGATCCAGGAGTTCGTGGATCACTTCATCATGAAGCTCCGCATGGTCAAGTTTGCCCGTACCCCCGAGTACCAGGCCCTGTTCACCGGCGATCCGCAGTGGGTCACCGAGTCCATCGGCGGCATGGGTGTTGACGGCCGTACGCTCGTTACCAAGATGAGCTACCGCTACCTGCACACGCTCGAGAACATGGGCACCAGCCCCGAGCCCAACATGACCGTTCTGTGGTCGACCCGTCTGCCCGAGAACTTCAAGAAGTTCTGCGCCAAGACTTCTGTCGCCAGCTCCTCGATCCAGTACGAGAACGACGACCTCATGCGCGTCTATCATGGCGACGACTACGGCATTGCCTGCTGCGTGTCCTCCATGCGCATTGGCAAGGAGATGCAGTTCTTCGGTGCCCGCGCCAACCTGGCCAAGTGCCTGCTGTACGCACTCAACGGCGGTGTTGACGAGGTCTCCAAGAAGCAGGTCGGCCCCAAGTACCGCGCCGTTGAGGGCGATACGCTCGATTACGACGACGTTGTGGCCAAGTACAACGACATGATGAAGTGGCTTGCTGGCGTGTACGTCAACTCGCTGAACATCATTCACTACATGCACGACAAGTACTGCTACGAGCGCATCCAGATGGCTCTGCACGACAAGCACGTGCACCGCTGGTTCGCTACGGGCAT
The DNA here is from genome assembly GCA_900553705.1 of uncultured Collinsella sp. Taxonomy (GTDB): domain Bacteria; phylum Actinomycetota; class Coriobacteriia; order Coriobacteriales; family Coriobacteriaceae; genus Collinsella. The sequence goes on along the minus strand of USEK01000068.1, from coordinate 3,371 downwards.
CGCTGGCCTTTCCGTCGTGGCCGACTCCCTGTCCGCCATCAAGTACGCCAAGGTCCACCCCGTCCGTGATGAGAACGGCATCATCGTCGACTTCGAGACCGAGGGCGAGTTCCCCAAGTACGGTAACGACGACGACCGCGTCGACCAGATCGCTCACGACGTTGTGCACCAGTTCATGGAGTACATCCGCATGAACGACACCTATCGCAACTCCGTGCCCACGACCTCGGTTCTGACCATTACCTCCAACGTCGTGTACGGTAAGAAGACCGGCTCCACGCCCGACGGCCGCAAGGCTGGCCAGCCGTTCGCCCCGGGTGCTAACCCCATGCACAAGCGCGATAGCCACGGCGCCATCGCTTCGCTGTCTTCGGTTTCCAAGCTCCCGTTCCGCGATGCTCAGGACGGCATCTCCAACACCTTCTCCATCATCCCGAGTGCGCTCGGCAAGGAGGACCAGGTGTTCTTTGGCGATATCGACCTTGATCAGCTGGGCGAGTAACTATTGTTAGTGCTATACTAACAATAACGATTACTGATTAGCGCGCCGGTTTCGGCCGGCGCCTATTAATCGAAGGAGACACATTATGAAGGTTTCTGAAGTTTCCGAGACTCAGGCCGATAACCTGGTCCACATGCTCGACGCTTACGCTGAGAAGGGTGGCCACCACCTGAACATCAACGTCTTCAACCGTGAGACGCTGCTCGACGCTCAGGCTCACCCCGAGAAGTACCCGCAGCTGACCATCCGCGTTTCCGGCTATGCCGTGAACTTCCACACGCTCACCAAGGAGCAGCAGGACGAGGTCATTGCGCGTACCTTCCACGACAAGTTCTAAAGGGTTCAACTCCTGTAGGATTACTGGGGCCGGTTTTGGGTTATTTCCCAAAACGTCCTCGGACATGCAAAGAGGCTCCGCTGCGCGCGTTGCGCGGCGGAGCCTCTTTGCGTCCTGCGGGATGTTTTGGAAAATAACCCAAAACCGGCCATGTGGGGTCCTTTGGAGTCACCCTTTAGGCGGAACTCTCCTAATTATTTGGATGAGTCGTTTACTTACTTGTGCTGTTACCGTCTTCCCGCTGTTGTTGGGGTATGCTTTGTTCGTATGTAAACGTATGACATGTTGATGGGGGAGGTTGCTATGGCTCGCGAGGGCGCTCGTTCTAAGGATTCAGCTAAGCCTGGCATCAAGGAAGTTGCAGCGGTGGCGGGGGTTTCGCCTACTACGGTATCTCGCGTGCTTAATAATCGCGGCTATATTAGCCAAGAGACCCGCGATAAGGTCCATGCCGCGATGAAGCGCATCAACTATACGCCCAACGATATCGCCCGTGCCATGCTCAACGGTCGCCTGAATCTAATAGGTATGATCGTCCCCTATGTCAGCAGCCCGTTTCATGCACAAGCGGTTCAAGCCGTTGAGCGTACCCTGGCCGAAAACGGTTTTAAGATGCTGCTGTGCAATAGTGCCAATCGACCTGATCTTGAGCGTTCTTATATCGATATGCTTCGGCGCAATATGGTTGATGGCGTCATTGTCAACTCGCTTAATATCGGTGCCGAGGCGTATGCCGAGATGGGTTTGAGTCTGGTTGGTATCGACTGCGACCTTGGCGAGGCCTCTGTTCAGATTGCGAGCGACAGCTATAGTATCGGCGAACTTGCCACGCGTCGCCTGATCGATGACGGGTGTTCGCGCATCCTGTGCCTGCGCAGCAATAGCCGCATGCGCATGCCTGCCAATAAGCGTACCGATGCCTACCTCGATGTTGTTGAGCAGGCCGGTTTGCCCGCGCTTGTCCGTGAGGTCGAGTTCGTTAAGCCCGACGACGAAAAGAGCGCGGTCGTTGCGAAGATCCTCGATGAGAACCCCGATATTGACGGCATCTTTGCGGGAGACGACACGATGGCGGCTATCTGTCTTAACGTGATGAAGCAGCGCGGCTTGAGCGCTCCGGGCGATATTAAGGTCGTGGGCGCGGATGGTGCCCGCCGCACTATGACGTTTATGCCTGACTTAACAACCGTACGCCAAGATATCGATCGCATCGGAGAGCTCGCGGCGCAATCCATCATTGCTCTTATTAACGGCGAAAAGCCCGAATCGAATATCAAGCTCCCCGTTGAACTCATTGAGGGTAAAACCGCGTAGTTCATCCCGTGCCAAAAGAATTCCTCAAACACCTCTGATGACCGTTCGCCGGCATATGTCAACCGTTTGCCGACGACTGGAACTGCGAAAAGACGTATTGGTGTGAAAACGTTTGACATATGAAAACGATTGACATATCTTGCAGTTGTACCGAGTTAGTATCTCGTGAGAAAGGAAGTCTCGGATGCACAAGGTGTATTACCAGCCTGAGGGAATTTGGGTAGGCGACATCATGCCGTACGGCGAGGACGGCACGTTCTATCTCTATCATCAGCGTGACACGCGAAACCCCGGACCTTTCGGAGAGCCGTTTGGCTGGGCACTCGCGACAACCAAGGACTTCGTCAATTACAAAGACTTTGGCGAGAGCCTTGAGCGTGGCGGCGACGAGGAAGTCGACCAGTATGTTTATGCCGGCACGGTGTTTAAGGTGGGCGACAAGTACCATGCGCTCTACACTGGTTGCAATCGCGATAAGGTCAAGGCACGCTTGATGAAGCAGGTTCTTCTTCACGCAACGAGTGACGACGCCGTCAAGTGGGAGAAGAACATCGCCGAGACGCTGCTTCCGCCCCAGGAGGGTTACGATGACCGCAACTGGCGCGATCCCTTTGTGCTTTGGGATGAGGAGAACGAAGAGTACATGCTCATCCTCGGCACGCGTGTGGGCGAGGACAAGCGTCTGATGACCGGTCGTCTGGTCAAGTTCACCTCCAAAGACCTGGATACCTGGGAGTTCCAGGGCGACTGGTGGAATCCGGGCCTGTACACCATGTTCGAGATGCCTGATCTCTTTAAGATGGGCGACTGGTGGTATCTGGTGTTCTCCGAGTACAGTGATGGCAACAAGACCCGTTACCGCATGTCTCGCTCTATCAACGGTCCTTGGATCACTCCTGCGGACGATTCCTTCGATGGCCGCGCGTACTATGCCGCGCGTACCGCATTTGACGGCGAGCGCCGCGTTCTCTTTGGTTGGGTTCCTACGCGTGACGAGGGCGGCGACCCCAGCTCTTACCTGTGGGGTGGCACCTTTATGCCCCTCGAGATCGTTCAGCGTGCCGACGGAACGCTCGGCACCAAGCTTCCTGATAGCATGCTTGGCGCCTTTGGCGAGGCTAAGGCAGTCGAGGCCTTTGAGCTCTCCTGCGAGTCGGGCAAGGTCGAGCAGGTGCTCGCCGCGGATGCCGGTTCCACCTATATGCTCGATGCCGACAT